>CAMJMR010000018.1 GCA_946407095.1 uncultured Selenomonadales bacterium
CTCGCAATGCGTTTTGACAAAAGAGCCGACCGTTTCTTCTCCTTCGTTCTTTTTGTTGCTATTCTTCTCTGGTTAAAATGAATTGTCCACAGTTCCTAGGGCGTGTTGGTAAAATAACGAACGAGTGGCAAGGGATGAAGCCGCCCATGGATGGGCGGCGCCGCGACTTCGACGCAGGAGGCGTCGATAGCGGCACGAGTGGCTTCGGGTTGCGCGGGCACTTCGTCGACAGTTGGTAGCCGCTCCGCGCGCAGCGGTGGCTTTCTTTGGCAACGTGAACGTTGCATCCGGATAGCGCGTTGAAACTCGTTGACGGCTTAAGGGTGGATGCCGCGTCCCAGCTGTTCCCCCGCTTCTAAAGCGGGTCTTTGGCCAGTCAAAGAAAGTAGTTAATCAACTCAAAAGCCATTGACCCGCCGAATCAAAGAAGCTAACCAATTTACCAACTGCCACTAAGCTGAATTAATCGGCGTCTTCGTCGAGCGTTTCAATCAGAAAGCTGACGGGACGAAAACCGTCATTGCAGGAGAGGAGCGCGCTTTTGGGATTTTTCATCCAGCCGCCGTAAAAATTCTCTGCGCCGTGCGCCAATGCCATAACAAACGGCGACAGCGTTTCCCACGCGCTTAGGCAAAAGCCTTCGGGGCATTCCCAGCCATTCGCGATAAAAACTTGCCCTTCCGCCATATCGCAAGGATTTTCGAGCGGGTTTTCGTAGCGGGCAATCAAATCGTCGTGGCACACTTTCCTTATCACGCTGATTCTTACTTTTTTCATTTGCAACGTCCTTTCAAGCCAAAACAGCCGACTCTTGCGAGCCGACTGCTTTTTTATTTGATTGAATTGATTCTTTTCGGCGGGACAATGCCTCCGTCCCTGTCGTTACGCATTTGCGTTTCCGTGGTAAAATTTATTCCATCGATTGAATTCTTGTCGGCGGCGCTCATTTGAGCCGCCCCGCTTTAAATTCCGATTTATGAACGCGCCTTAGGTTTATCGGCGCGGTTGGTTTCAAAACTTGTCAATCATCCTTCAACAATCAGTTTATCGGCATTTTAGGGCGGCTTCTTTAGGAAAATTCAAGCCGAGCCTTAGAATCGAATTAAAATTATTCTCAAAAGCCGAAGTTGTTCGGTGCAAGCCTTCCGCATTTCTAATTGACTTTAAAGCGCGGGCAGTTTATTATTGAAACAATTTTCACGATAAGGAGGGATTAGGGATTGGGAATGAGGTCGTAGGGAAAACACTAGTCCCTAGTCCCCAGTCCCTAGTCCCTAGACAATGGACAACATAAGCAAGACCTACGAGCCGCAGAAGATAGAGCGGGAACTGTACGAGCAATGGGAGCGCGAAGGAAATTTCCACACGACGGCGGGGGCAGCGGGCGAGCCGTATTGTATCGTCATTCCGCCGCCGAACGTCACGGGACAATTGCACATGGGTCACGCGTTGGACGAGACGCTTCAAGATATACTGATTCGTTGGCACCGCATGAAAGGCGACAATACCCTTTGGATGCCCGGCACAGACCACGCGGGCATTGCCACTCAAGCGAAAGTCGAAGAGCAACTGCGCGGCGAGGGCACGAATCGCTACAAGTTGGGGCGCGAAGAATTTCTTAAGCGCGTGTGGCAGTGGAAGGAACAATACGGTAGCCGAATCAGCTATCAGCTTCGGACGTTGGGCTCAAGTTGCGATTGGGAGCGCGAACGCTTCACGATGGACGCGGGTTGCAGCGCGGCGGTTCGCAAGGTCTTCGTCAGCCTGTACGACGAGGGCTTGATATATCGCGGCACACGTATAACGAATTGGTGTCCGCATTGCAACACGGCATTGAGCGATATTGAAGTCGAACACGAGCCCGAAGAAGGACACCTTTGGCACCTGCGCTATCCCTTCAAGGACGGCAGCGGCTACGTGGAAGTGGCTACGACGCGTCCCGAAACGATGTTGGGCGATACGGGCGTGGCAGTCCACCCCGACGACGAACGCTACAAAGATTTGGTCGGCAAGACGCTGATTTTGCCGCTTGTCGGGCGCGAAATCCCTTTGTTCGCCGACAGCTACGTCGATAAGGAATTTGGCACGGGCGCGGTCAAAGTCACGCCCGCTCACGACCCGAACGACTACGAAATGGGTTTGAGGCACGACTTGCCGCAAGTGAAGGTTATCGACAACCTCGGCAAGATGACAGCTGATGTCGGCAAGTACAGCGGCTTAGACCGCTACGAATGCCGCAAGCAGATTGTTGCTGACTTGGAGGCGGGCGGCTGGCTAGTTAAGGTTGAGAATCACGAACACGCGGTAGGACACTGCCACCGTTGCCACACGACGATTGAGCCGCTGATAAGCGACCAATGGTTTGTCAAAATGGAGAGTCTGGCTAAGCCCGCGATTGAGGCGGTGAAGTCGGGCGCGTTGCAATTCGTTCCCGAACGCTTCACGAAAATCTACGTCAACTGGCTTGAAAACATCCGCGACTGGTGCATAAGTCGGCAGTTGTGGTGGGGACATCAAATCCCCGCGTGGTATTGCGACGATTGCGGCGAAATGACGGTATCGGAAACCGATGTCGAGACTTGCCCGCATTGTCACGGAAAAAATTTGCGCCGCGACGAAGACGTTTTGGACACGTGGTTCAGCTCTGCGCTGTGGCCGTTCAGCACGATGGGCTGGCCGCAAGACACCGCCGAGCTTAGGAAATTTTACCCGACGAGCGTCCTTGTCACGGGCTACGATATAATTTTCTTCTGGGTATCGCGCATGGTGATGATGGGCTTGAAATTCCGCGGCGAAGTGCCCTTCCGCAAAGTTTTCATTCACGGGCTGGTGCGCGACGAGCTTGGGCGCAAGATGAGCAAATCGCTTGGCAACGGCGTCGACCCCGTCGAGGTTATCGAAAAGTACGGCGCGGACAGCTTGCGCTTCATGCTGGTCACGGGCAACACCCCCGGCAACGATTTGCGCTTTTACTGGTCGAAGGTCGAATCTGCGCGGAATTTCGCCAACAAAATCTGGAATGCGTCC
Organism: uncultured Selenomonadales bacterium; assembly: GCA_946407095.1. Lineage (GTDB taxonomy): Bacteria > Bacillota > Negativicutes > Selenomonadales > Selenomonadaceae > Quinella. The sequence continues at coordinate 3,028 of CAMJMR010000018.1, forward strand.
CGCTTCCTGCTGATGAACTTGGAAGAAAATCCCTCGTCCCTAGTCCCCAGTCCCCAGTCCCTTGAATTGGCAGACCGTTGGATATTGGCGCGGCTTCGCAACACAATCGCGGGCGTCACGAAAAACTTGGAGCGATTTGAACTTGGCGAGGCGGCGCGTTTGCTTTACGAGTTCATCTGGTTTAATTTCTGCGACTACTACATAGAGCTGACGAAGGCGCGGCTTTACGGCGAGGACACGCGGGCGAAGGCGACGGCGTTGTTCGTGCTGACGACAGTGCTTGAGGCGGCACTTAGGCTGTTGCACCCGTTCATGCCGTTTTTGACCGAGGCGATACGTCAAAAGCTGCCCAATGCCACGGGTTCAATCATGTTGGCGAAGTACCCGACGGTCGACGAGTTCAAAGCTTGGGAGGCGGACGACGCGGACGTTTTGGAAATCGCGAACGTGATTTTCAATGCGGTGAGGACGATACGCAACTTGAAGGCGGAATTGGGCATTGATTCGCGGAAAAAGGCGGCGGTGGTGCTGAAGGTGACGCGTCCCGAATACGCCGAGACATTGCGGGCGAATGTGAATTACATCAGCGTATTGGCGTTCGCCGAGCCGATAACCTTCGCGGAAGAAAAGCCCGAACACGCAATGAGCGGCGTCGTCGAGGGATTGGAAATATATTTGCCATTGGCGGGCTTAATCGACACGGAAAAGGAAATCGCGCGCCTCGGCAAGGAACTGGACAAGTTGAAAAAATTCGCGGCGTCATTGACGGGCAAGCTTGGCAACGAGCGATTCATAAGCAAGGCACCGGCGGCAGTCGTCGAGTCGGAGCGCGAAAAACTGAAGTCGGCCGAGGAAAAAGTTTCCGCCCTTGAGCAACGCATTGCGCAGTTGAAATCGCTATGACAAACCAAAACTCTAGTCCCACGTCCCTAGTCCCTAGTCCCTTCACTTATGACGACGCGCTGAAATATTTGGATTGGCTTAGCGTCTTCGGCATAAAGGAAGGCTTGGAGCGAATCAAGGCATTGACGGCTAAGCTTGGCGAGCCGCAGAATTTTTATCGGACGATACACGTGGCGGGCACCAACGGCAAAGGTTCCGTCTGCGCGATGTTGGCGGAGATGTTGAAGGCTTCGGGCTTGAAGGTCGGCTTATTCACTTCGCCGCACCTGGAGAGCTATTGCGAGCGAATCCGAATCGACGGCGCGAACATTCCCGAATCGGACTTCGCCGAAATGATTTTCCGAGTCAAAGTTTGCGAGGTTGAGTGCACACACTTCGAGGCGTTGACGGCGGCGGCGTTCCTTTACTTCAAGGAGCGGGCGGTCGACGCGGCGGTTATCGAAGTCGGGCTTGGCGGGCTGTTCGATTCGACGAACGTAATCACGCCGGAACTGTCGATAATCACGAACGTTGCGCTTGACCACGAAAACATTTTGGGAGACTTGGACGGGATAGCGCGCAACAAAGCCGGCATAATCAAGCCGAACGTGCCATGCGTGACGGGAGCGACGGGCAAGCCGCTTGAAATAATTCGGGCGACGGCCGCCGAAAAAAATGCGCCGCTGTACGAAGTCAAACCCTTGTCCCTTGTCCCTTACCCATTGTCCCTTAAAGGCGAGTATCAGAAATTCAACGCGGCGATAGCGATACGGGCGGCTGAAGTGTTAGGCTTGAGCGAGTCGGCGATAAGTCGCGGTTTAGCGGATGTGAAATGGGCAGGACGCTTTGAAGTCTTCGAGACGGCTTCGGGCGCAGTGATTATAGACGGGGCGCACAATCCCGACGGAGCGGCGGCATTGCGGCGGAGCTTGGACGCGGCATTTCCCGACGGGCGGCGAGTTTGGCTGTTCGGCGTGCTGAAGGATAAAGACTTCGCGACGATGATAAAGATTTTGTTCCGAGCGGACGACTTTGTAATCGTGACGGAGCCTCAATCGGAGCGGGCGGCGTCGACGGAGACAATCTGCGCGGCACTAAGCGAGCGAGGCATAAAGTGCTTGGCAGTCAAAGACAACGTCGAGGTGGTCGAACGTCTGCTGAGTTCGGGCGGCGACGTGAAGATAATCGCGGGTTCGCTGTACCTGATAGGCGCAGTGCGAAGCAAGATACCGCAAATATAGGCCGCGCATGGACGCGCGGCCGCCGGCAACAAAAACACGGATGTTTTTTTGCCGGCACGGGCGGCTTCGGTTACGAGACCTGTGCAGTCATTGGTTAATTACGGTCACGATAATTTACGCCCCTGCGAGGTGCCTTTTCTTTTGCAACTTTTCTTTGGGCAAGCAAAGAAAAGTTGATTAAAAAAAATAAAACCAATCAAAACGCTAATCGAAGTGAGGAGCCGCACACACGACAGCCGGTTCCGCGCGGTCCACGCTTTGGCAAAGGGGGGACGAAGGCTTGGACAGAGTGAGCGTCTTTGCACGACGACAACGAATCAGAAACTTGGAGCAATGGACGCTTTACGCCATTTTGACCGAGTCGTTTTTCCTTGCGCTGTGGCCGACGGTCGCGGCGGCAGCAGTGATGTTCGGCGTGATAACCTGGTTCCTGCGCAAGCAAATCGATTCGCGCTACAAAATGATAAGCTTGCCGTTCGATGTGCCGGTCGCGCTGTTCCTGCTTATCGGCGCGGTGAGCGTCTTCCTGTCGTCGGCGCGAAGTGCGGAGCTGATTTACAACTACTGCACGATGGTCGGCATGTACGGCTTGACTTACCTGATAGTCGGGCAAACGATTCGCACGCCCGCGCAAGTCAAGCAAATGGCTCAAGCCCTGTTCGCGGCGGCGATATTGGTCGTGCTGTGGGGCTTCTTCCAATTCCTGTTCGGAATAGACACGGCGGACATCAAGTGGACAGACCCCGAAGTCTTCCCCGAATTGCGCAAGCGCGTGTTCTCTACGCTGGAAAATCCGAACGTCTTGGCGGGCTATCTGGACGTGTTCATCTGCCTTGCGCTGGGCTTGTTGGCGCGTGCCGAGCAGCGTTCGCAAAAAATAATCCTAATCGTCTTGATAATGATGTTCGCGGCGTGCTTGGCAATGACGTATTCGCGAGGAGCCTTCTTGACGTTGGCGGTAGTGTTCGCGGCTTACGGCGCGCTGAAGGATTGGCGCATTCTGATTCTGTTCGCGGCGGTCACGGGCTTGATAGCCTACAATGATGCGACCTTCACGCACAGAATTTTATCGTCCTTCACGGGTTCCGATTCTTCGGGCAGCGTCCGCGTCGGCATTTGGGTCAGCACTATCGCCATGATTAGCGACCATCCCTTTGCCGGCATAGGCTGGGGTGCTTATCAGTTCGTCTACCCGCAATACAATTACTACATTGCCGACCCGAACATCATCATCTACCACGCGCACAATCTTTACTTGCACCACGCGGCGGAAATCGGTATCGTCGGAGCGTTGGCGTTCTTCTGGTATTTTTTCGGCACGATGTTCATGTCTTTGGCTTTGAACAGTAACGAGCGCTACTTGAAAGGGACTTCCGCCTTGACGAAGTTCGCCGAGGAACTTTTTGCCCGCAGTGCCTTCCTGAAATACATTTCGGAGCTTGGGAACGTCGTCAACGAAAAGCTTTCCCTGTTCGCGGACGGGATTCTGAATTTGTTCGGACGGAAGAAACCGCCGCTCAAAATCAAGCGGACGCGCCGCAGTGACGTCATTCACAACGAGGAAATGAATTTCAGCGAGCATACGCGCAAAAAATTCGCTAAGGAAAAAGTCACGTCGATTGATGAAATTGCGGTCGGCGGCGAAAAAATTTCCGTCAAAAGCGTGCAGATAAATTCAGACGACTCTAAGGAGACGCCGCTTGTCGATTGGGACGACGTGACAAAGGTCGACGACGATAAATTTCTTGGCGGGCTCAAGCTTGGCATAGGGCTGGCGTTCCTGTCCATGGCTCTCAACGGCTTGACGGACAATTTGCTTTTCAACATTCCCAGTTCTATGCTTATGTGGCAATTAGGCGCGTTAGGCGCGGCAATACATTCGCAAGGGGGCAGCTCATTTGAAAAAAACAATTTCGCAGGCGACAATTGACAGATTGCCGCTGTACTTCAGGACGTTGCGGTTGGCGGAGGAAGAATCGTTGCAGATAATTTCCTCCGACGAGTTGGGGCGGCGATTGGACATCACGCCCGAACAGATTCGCAAAGACTTGGCGACGTTCGGACAATTCGGGCGCAAGGGCATAGGCTACGACGTGAGAGAGCTGAAAGAGCGAATCGGCAACATTTTGGGCTTGCACAATCATTGGCGGCTTGCGATAATCGGCATCGGTCATTTGGGCGGCGCGCTTGCCAATTACGTCAACTTCGCGTCGTTGGGCTTTTCGGTCGTGGCTTTGCTTGACAGGGACAAGAAAATCGTCGGCCACAAAGTCAACGGCATTGAAGTTTGCGACATAGCGCGCATGAAGGAAATCGTTGCGTCGAAGGCGGTAGACATCGGCGTCATCACGGTGCCGGCCGACGAGGCTCAAGGCGTAGCTGATTTACTTGTGGCGGCTGGCGTCAAGGGCATTTGGAATTTCGCGCCGATAAAGCTTAGCGTGCCGTCGACGGTGCCTTTGGTCAACGAGGATTTGTCTGTCGGCTTGAGCGCGCTCAGCTATCACATGTCGCAGGAATAGGAGCGGAGCGTGTGACGGGCTTGCCCTTTCGTTGGCTAAGCAAAAGGGCTCAAAGACAGCTCGGCTTGTCGGTGGGCGGGCGCGTCCCTTCGATTCGATTAATTTTAATTTTTATGTTTAGTATCTACTTTTTCTTTGCATGCCCAAAGAAAAAGTAGCAAAAAGAAAAGGCACCTCGCAGGGGCGTAAAGCAGTCGTTGCCGAAACGTTGAGCCAAGCCGAAGCCGTGTGTGCCGGCAAAGAAACATCCTTGTTTCTGTTGCCGGAGGCCGCCATCCTTGGCGGCCTCGTCCTCTGCAACTTATTCCTTACAGGAGGTTTATGAATGCTTACAGTCTTAATGGTTTTGGACGCGATAATCTCAATCGCGCTGATATTGGTCATCCTCGGTCAAGAAGCGAAGTCGGGCGGCATGGGCGGCATGGACGGCGGCTCTGACGCGGTCTTTTCGGGCAAGGCGCGCGGCATGGACGCGCTTTTGGCACGGCTGACTGTCATTCTTGCCGTCATGTTCGCGGTGATAACCTTGATAATCGCGAAGCTGACTATGTAGGGGGAATACTTTTGCGCTTGAGGAAAAAGCCTCACATTGACGAGAAACTTGCCGGCTTTGCCGATATCGTGACGCGCGGCAACGTCGAGCCGATAATCAAAGACCCTGCGCGGAAGCTTTACGTTGAGCTTGGGACGGGCAAGGGCGACTTCATTACGCAGATAGCCGAGCGCAATCCGCAAATAAATTTCATCGGGCTTGAAGTCGAGGCAACGGTCGTTTTGGCGGCGGCGCGCAAGGTTCGCGAAAAAAATCTTGCCAACGTCCGCTTGATTGTCTTTGACGTAAGCAATATCGCCGAGCTGTTCGCCGAGCACGAAGTCGACAGGCTGTACATAAATTTTTGCGACCCGTGGCCGAAAAAACGTCACGCCAAACGCCGCTTGACGCACGTCCTATTTTTGGAGCTGTACAAGCGCATTTTGACGGCGGGCGGCGAAATTTACTTCAAGACGGACAATCGCGGGCTGTTCGACTTTTCGCTGGAGCAATTCGCCGAGTCAGGGCTTGACGTGCGCGACGTGACGAATGACCTTCATGCCGCCGAGCCGCCCGATAACATTCGCACCGAATACGAAAACAAATTCAGCGCGGCGGGCGTCCCGATTAACTTCTGTATCGCGAGGGTTGCCAATGGATAAGACTTTGACACTTGGAATAGAGACCAGTTGCGACGAAACGGCGGCGGCCGTCCTGCGCGGCGGGCGCGAGCTGTTGTCGAACGTCATATCGACGCAAATCCCGTTGCACCAGAAATTCGGCGGCGTCGTGCCCGAAATAGCATCGCGCAAGCACATCGTCAACATCATGCCCGTTATCGACGAGGCATTGAGCAGGGCGGGTGTCGAATTGCGCGAGGTGAATCAAATCGCCGTGACGTTCGGGCCGGGCTTGGCGGGCGCATTGCTTGTGGGGCTGTCGGCGGCGAAGTCGTTGGCTTACGCGCTGAAAATCCCGCTTATCGCCGTCAATCACTTGGAAGGGCACATCTTCGCGAACTTCCTAAGCGCGCCGCAACTTGAGCCGCCATTCCTGTCGTTGGTCGTTTCGGGCGGACACACCGCGCTGATTAGGATGATTGACTACAACGGCTTTGAATTGCTTGGACAATCGCGCGACGACGCGGCGGGCGAGGCTTTCGACAAAATCGCGCGAGTAATGGGTTTGCCTTACCCCGGCGGCCCCGAAATTGACAAGTTGGCTAAGCAGGGCGACGCGACCGCCATAACCTTTCCGCACCCTAAGGTTGCGGGCTACGACTTCAGCTTCAGCGGACTCAAGTCCGCCGTGCTCAACTACCTGAACACCGCGCAGATGAAGGGCGAGGCGTTTGTTGCGGCTGATGTTGCGGCGAGTTTCCAAAAGACCGTCGTTGACACCTTGGCGGAAAAAACTTTGGCGGCGGCTGAAGAATTTAAGCTTGATAAAATCGTCTTGGCGGGCGGAGTGGCAGCGAACTCATCACTGGAAAAAACTTTGCGCGAGGCTTGCGAGAGGCGCGGGCTTGCGTTCTATTACCCGTCGAAAATCCTCTGCACCGACAATGCCGCCATGATTGCTTGCCGCGGCTACTATCAGGCTTTGGCTGGCGATTTCGCCGACTCGACGCTGAATGCCGTCCCCAATCTCGGACTTTAAAGGAGGACTTCGCATGAAAAAATTTCTTTCGGCTGTGATAATATTCGTCTTCGCGCTGACGATTTTTTCCGCCGCGCACGCGATGAATTATCAACTTGAACAAATCGTCGTGATAAGCCGCCACAACCTGCGCAACTCGCTCAAGGCGGGCGACGACAGCGGGCTTTTGACACTGCGCGGCGGCGAAATGGAAACGTTGATGGGGCAATACTTCGAGGCGCGACTTCGGGCGCAAGGGTTCTTCCCCAAAAACGCCTTGCCGGTCGTCGGCGAAGTTCGTTTCTACGCCAATTCGTATCAGCGGACAATCGCGACGGCAAAATATTTTTCGGCGGGCGCATTCCCAATCGCGAACATCCCGATTGAATATCACCGCGCTTTGGGGCAAAAAGACCGCGTCTTCCTTTCACCGACCGACCCCGCTTTTGTCAAAAAACTTTCCGCCGAATTTGACGGCAAAAAAATAATCAACGACGCGCGCAAGGAAATTGCGACCGTCGAACGGCTTACGGGCGAAAAATTCAATCCCGCCGACTATTCCTTTAAGCTCCGCGACGAAGCTGTTGAGTGGAAGGCTCAAGGCTCCGCAAGCAAAATTAATCTTGCCGCCGACGCCTTGCTCATGGATTATTACGACGGGAAAGTTTCTTATAGCGATGCCGAAATGCGCGATGTGGCGAAAATTTCTTCGCTGCTGATTAACACGAACTTCGACCGACCGCTCGGCGCGAAAGTTTTCGCAAGCCCAATGCTCGCCGTCATTTCCGACGAACTGAACACGCCCAGCCGCAAGTTCAGCTTCATCTGCGGGCACGACTCCAATCTTTCCAACGTGCTCACTGCCATTGGCGTGGAAGATTACACTTTGCCCGGCACCTTTGAATGGCGCGTTCCGATTGCCTCGAAGCTTGTCATAAAAAAATTTCGCGGCTCCGACGGCAACGAATATGTCGGCTTGAGTTTCGTTTATCCGTCCGCCGCGCAGATTGTCAATCGCGAAATGCTCACGCTCGACAACCCGCCGATGATCGTCACGCTGAAACTGCGCGGACTTCAAACGGTTGACGCGAACGCGATTTACAAGCTTTCGGACTTCTTGCAAAGACTTTCCGACGCGCAAATTGTTGACGGCAGACGTGTTGATTAAAGGAGACTTCGCATGACTGAACTCAAAAGCCTTGGGAAAACCACGGCTTACAAATACGATTACGCGCCCGAATTCTTGGAGGCGATACCCAACGCCAACAGCGGGCGCAATTATTTCGTGACGCTGACGAGCGACGAATTCACGTGCCTTTGCCCGATAACTCATCAGCCTGACTACGCCGCGATTAAAATCCGCTACATACCCGACGAAAAACTTGTCGAGAGCAAAAGCCTCAAGCTGTACTTGACGAGCTTCCGCAACCACGGCACCTTTCACGAGACCGTCGTCAACACGATAGCCGACGATTTGATTAAGCTTTTGGAGCCGCGCTATCTTGAAGTCGAGGGGCTGTTCAAAGTGCGCGGCGGCATTTCGATTGTCCCGTTCGTGAATTATGGTTGCGGGGAGTTCGAGGAGCTTGCGCGCAAACGCTTGGCTGAACGTCATGATTAGACAGAAACGGCTTGCATTAATCAACGACGTGACGGGCTTCGGGCGGTGCTCTGTGACGGTTGAGTTGCCAATAATCTCTGCGCTGAAAATTCAAGTTTGCCCGTTGCCGACGGCTTTGCTTAGCGTGCACACGGGCTTCAAAGATTATTTCATGGACGACTTCACCGACCGCATGGAGGCTTACGCCGACAGCTGGCGACGCAACAATCTGACCTTCGACGCGATAGCCACGGGTTTTTTGGGTTCCGACGCGCAGATTGAGCTTGTCCGCCGCGTCATAAAAAATTTTCCTGCCGTCGTGATAATCGACCCCGTCATGGGAGACCACGGCAAGATTTACAAGTCGTACACGCGCGAAATGTGCCGGCGTATGCGCGAGCTGTTGGAGTTCGCCGACCTTATCACGCCGAATCTGACGGAGGCTTGCGAGCTGTTGGGGGTGCCGTATCCCGAAGGCGGCGTCGTGAGTGATTCGGGGCTTGCGACGATGGCGGCTAACATTGCGGCGAAGACGCGCGGCGGACGTGTCGTGATAACGGGCGTGACGTTGGACGCGGGCGACGACGGCGACATTGCGAATTTCATCTTCGACGGTGGGCAAGCGGACATTGTGACATCGCGGCGGTTGGGCGGCGACCGTTCGGGCAGCGGCGACGTGTTTTTTGCAGTAGCGGCGGCGTCTTGGCTCAACGGCGAAAGTTTGCTTGATTCGACGCGCAAGGCGGCCGACTTCGTGGGAAAATGCATTGCGCACGCCGAGCGGCTCAATTTGCCGTGGAATTGGGGTTTGCCGTTCGAGGAGTTCTTGACGGAGTTGCGCTAAGGAGGACTTATGAAAATTATCGCCGCGCCTTCGCATAATGAAACTTTCCCATGAGGTGATTCGATGAAAAATTTCTTCGTGCCGCTGATTTTGTCGGCGGTTATTTTTTTGACGGGTTGCGGGCAAGAGGACACGCCCGAAGCCGCTCTTAACGACATTCAACTTGCTCTGGCCGAGCGCGATTCAACTAAGCTTGCCGCCCGCGCAGATTTGGATGAGTTCTTCGCCGAGACCTACGACGCCGCGACCGTCGAGCTTGCCAAGCACTACGACGCCTATCAAGCGAAATATCCCGACGACCCCTACTTTCAGCACAGCGCGGAATTTTTGACGGACTACAACGCCGAGCATAAGGAATTGCATTTGAACTTCCTGCGCGGCGTGAAGGATTCTTTCTTCGCGAAAATGCCCGAACCCGTTGCGCCCGAAGACAATCCGACCGCTTACGTTGCCAACGAGTTTGAAAAGATACGCGCCGCGACCAACGCCACCGTCAAGGAGACGCGCATTGACGACGACAGGGCGACGATTGTCCTGGACGTGCAAGGCGATAACTCTTTGCGCGGACAATTCATAGGGCGGCTGACGTTTGAGCTTGCCTTCCGCCGCGACGCCGAAAATCGTTGGCACTTCGCCGCGATAGAAAACCTTGACGAGCTGACGCCTGCGCTTGTCGACAAGGCGGAGGTTATTTGGATTAATTTCTTTTGACGGCAGGCGCGTTTATGTTCGACATTCAAAAATCGCTGTGCTATAATTCGCCCGCATAAAATTTTGGGAGGCAGATAAATTGAAGTACATGACAGGCAAGGAAGCAGCGGCGGCGTTCCTGAAGTTCTTCGAGAGCAAAGGGCATTTGATTATGCCGAGCTTTTCGCTGATACCCGAAAACGACCCGACGCTACTGATGATAGGCGCGGGAATGGCTCCGCTCAAGCCGTTTTTCACGGGGAAACTCAAGCCGCCTTGCCCGCGCGTGACGACGAATCAGCGTTGCGTGCGGACGGGCGACATCGAAAACGTCGGGCGGACGGCACGGCATCATACGGCGTTCATGATGTTGGGCAACTTTTCATTCGGCGACTACTTCAAGGCGGACGCGATACCTTGGGCGTGGGAATTTTTAACCGAGGTCTGCGAATTGCCGCGCGAAAAGCTTTGGGTGTCCATCTACCCGAATGACGACGAGGCGGAACAAATTTGGCTTAAACAGCCCGGACTGAACCCCGCGCACATAGTGAGGCTTGAAGATAATTTTTGGGAGATAGGACCCGGTCCGTGCGGTCCCGATTCCGAAATTTATATCGACTTGGGAGAGGAGCGCGGCTGCGGCAAAGACACTTGCGCGCCCGGTTGCGATTGCGACCGTTTCCTTGAGATTTGGAACTTGGTCTTCACGCAATTCGACCGCACTGAGGACGGCGACTACAAGCCGCTTGAACATAAAAATATCGACACGGGCTGCGGACTTGAACGACTTGCCAGCGTCCTGCAACAGAAGAACTCAAACTTTGAAACCGATTTGCTCTTCCCGATAATCGAATACGTCGAAGGCATCAGCGGGCTCAAATACGGCGTCGACGCGGCGAAGGACGTTTCCATGAAGGTTATCGCTGACCACGCGCGCTCGATGGCATTCATGATTATGGATAAGATTTTGCCGTCGAACGAGGGACGCGGCTACGTCCTGCGCAGAATTTTGCGGCGCGCCATTCGTCACGGGCGCATGTTGGGCATTAAGGACGCCTTCCTTGAGGGCGCGATTGCCGTCGTTGCGAAAATCTACGGCGATATGGCTGACTTTGAGGAACTCGGCAAGAACGTCGGCTACATCAAGAAAGTCGTGCGCCTGGAGGAAGACCGTTTCGCCGCGACACTCGCGCAGGGCATTGAGGTTTTGACGCGCGAAATTGACAACGCCAAGGCGGCGGGCAAGGCTGAACTCGACGGCGAAATTTGTTTCAAGCTCTATGACACGTTCGGCTTCCCTTACGAACTGACCGAAGAGATTTTGCAGGAAAACAACCTTGCGCCCGATAAGGCGGGCTTCGATAAGGCAATGCAGGCGCAACGCCAACGGGCTCGTGCTGCCCGCGCCGCCAATGAACGCCTTGACGTGCCCGATTTGCTCAACGTCGACACCGAACACCTTAAGCACGACGAAACTTGTACCGCGTCCAAAGTCTTCGCGCTGTGGAAGGACGGCAAGCTTGTTGACGAACTGCACGACGGCGACGAGGCTGGCATTATCCTTGACTGCACACCGTTCTACGCGGAGGGCGGCGGGCAAGTCGGCGACGAGGGCTACCTTATCGGCGAACTGGGCAAGATAAAAGTTTCCAACGCCAAAAAACTGCCCGACGGCACGATTTATCACGAATCCTACGTCGAGGAGGGTCAAATCAAAGTCGGCGACGCGGTCGAAATAAAAATCGACGCGGACAAGAAACTTTCCTCCGCCCGCAACCACACCGCCACGCATTTGCTTCAAGCCGCGCTGAAAAAGGTCGTCGGCAGCCAAGTCAATCAAGCGGGCTCACTTGTCACGCCCGAACGCCTGCGCTTCGACTTTTCCAACTTCGAGCCCGTCACGCCACAACAGCTTGCCGATGTCGAGGAGCTTGTCAACGAGGAAATTCTTAAGGGCGTCGACGTGACGATTCGCCAAATGCCGATTGCCGAGGCGAAAAAATTGGGCGCGATGGCTCTCTTCGGCGAAAAGTACGGCGATATCGTTCGCGTCGTCAACGTCGAGGATTTCAGTTGCGAATTGTGCGGCGGCTCTCACGTGAAGAACGTCGGGCAAATCGGGCGCTTCAAAATCGTCAGCGAAGGCGGCATAGCGGCGGGCGTTCGTCGTATCGAGGCTGTCACGGGTCGCGCGGCGATTAAGGACGCTGCTCATCAAGCCGAGCTGTTGAATCAAGTCGCTGCCATGTTGAAAGTCCGCGCAGAGGATTTGCCCGCGCAGATTGAAAAACTTCTTGCCGAGGACAAGTCGATGCGCAAACAGCTTGACGAGGCGCACAAGCTCAAGGAACGCGCCGAGGCTCAACAGCTTTTGGTCGGCATGGAGGAAATTGGCGGCTTGAAGTACGTCAAGGGCGTGGTGCAAGCCAAGACCCCCGACGATTTGCGCAACGTGGCCGACTTCATGATTGACAAGCTGGACGGCGGCGTTATCGTTTTGGCGTCGATTAACGACGGAAAAGTTTCGCTGGTCGTGAAGGCGGACAAGAAAGCTGTCGCGGCGGGTGTGCACGCGGGCAAAATCGTCAAAGTCATTGCCAAGCTGGTCGGCGGCGGCGGCGGCGGGCGTCCCGATATGGCTCAAGCCGGCGGCAAAAATCCTGACGGCGTTCCGAAAATGTTCGACGAAGCGAAAAAAATTCTCTCCGAACTCTGATAATAAAAAAGACCCCCGACGGTCGATTAGACTGCCGAGGGTTTTTTGTTGTCGAAAAATTTTTCATTGGCGTTGACGGATTGCCGCCGCGTGCGCTTGCAAGCCTTCCGCCTCCGCCAAGCGAATCACGTCCTGCGCGGCGTTGAGCAAGTCGCCCCGTGTGTAGGATATCAGACTCGTGCGCTTGAGGAATGTCTCGACGTTGAGGACGGAATAAAATTTCGCGGTGCCGCCCGTCGGCAAAACGTGATTCGGTCCCGCAAGGTAGTCGCCCAACGGCTCGGGCGAATACGCGCCCAAAAATATCGCGCCCGCGTTCCTAATCTTCGGCAAAAGTTCAAACGGCGCGCTCGTCAAAAGCTCCAGGTGTTCGGGCGCAGAAAAATTCGCGAAGTCGGCCGCCTCGTCCAAGTCCTTCGCCACGACGATTAAACCGTTGCGTTCGATTGACGCTTGAGCGATTTCCTTGCGCGGGAGGCGTTGAAGTTGCGTTTCAACCTGCGCGGCGATTTTCTCGGCAAGTGGTGCGCTCGTGGTTATGACGATTGAACAGGCAAGCGGGTCGTGTTCGGCTTGACTGAGCATGTCGGCCGCCGCGTATTCGGGATTGGCCGCCTCGTCCGCGATTATCAGAATTTCGCTCGGCCCCGCAAGCATGTCGATATCGCAATGACCGTAGACTTCCTTTTTCGCCAGCGTGACGAAGATGTTGCCCGGTCCGACAATCTTGTCGACGCGCGGGATTTGCTCGGTGCCGAAAGCCATTGCCGCAACCGCTTGTGCGCCGCCGATTTTGAAAATCCTGTCGACGCCCGCCAACTGCGCCGCCGCCAACACGTGAGGATTGGCATTGGGCGTGCACATGACGACTTCGCCGACGCCCGCGACCTTCGCGGGGATGACGTTCATCAGCACGCTGGAAGGATAAGCCGCCGTGCCGCCCGGGACGTAGACGCCGACGCGATTCAACGGAATGACGGCTTGACCAAGCAGAGAATTTTCGCCGCGATAAGTTATCCACGACTTTGGAAGTTGTTCGGCGTGAAAGCGACGAATGTTTTCAGCCGCGACCTTCAACGACGCCAAAACTTCAGGCTTAACGCGCTCGACGGCAGATGACATTTCCTCCGCGTCAAGCGCAAAACTTTTCAGCTCGACGCCGTCAATTTTCCGCGTCCACTCGATAACCGCCGCATCGCCGCACGCACGAACATCGCCGACAATCCGACGCACAATCTCAATCGCGCTCAAGTCCTCGCCGAAAATTTTTTTATTCGCCTCGCGAATTTTGGGCGACAGCTCCACCTCGTCGAAAGATTTTTTCGTCAAGAGCCGCTCGACAGCCTCGCGACCGACTTCCGCGCTGTTTACAATCTTCACAAGCATTCCCTCCGTCAAACAATCATCAACGCTTTTAAAATCGGCAAATCGATTGTCAAGAATCGCTCCGCCAATGTGCGCAAGTGTTCCGTCGTTTTTTCGGGCGTATCCAATGCCTTGCCGTTGAACAGAATGCGTTGCCCTTGCCGCGATAAAAGTTTCTGAACCGTGTCAGCCAATTTGTCCGCCGCCTTGACGCCGCCCTTATACTGCGCAAGGAACAGCTGCTTGAAGCGATTGACATTGACGCCGCCGCCGATAAGCGGGCTCGCCAAAAAGCTAATCGCCTCTTCAAATTTCGCTCGCTCGCAAAGGTGCGCGTTGAGTCTGTCACAAGATTCTGTGACAAGCTCGGCGGCCGCCTCACTTTGGCAAGGCATGACGTGACCCGTAAGAATCAAGACGCGAATGACTTCAAGCGTTGCGTTGACTTTTGAGCGGAACTTCAGCAGATTTTTCGGGCGGAAGTTGTCGGCCGCCAAATGGTTAATCAGCGGGCGGTAGGCGTCTTCGGAAAGGCGCAAAATACCCAAGGACGTGTTGAAAGTCAGCGGCACTTCGGCGGCGGGCGTCATCAAAACGTAGCGCGTCGACAGAATTTTTTCTTGAGCCTCGGCATTGGGGATTCGGCGCAGTCCGCGAACGTAAAGGTCTTTGCGGAAATTGCGATTGATAAAATAATCCTGTATCTGCTCGCGGACAAGCGCGTCGTTAATCTTGCTTAGGAAGTCTTTGGCCTTTTGGGGCAGGTGGAAAATCTCGCCTTCAATCGGCATGGCGGTCGTAGCGAAGTCAAGCTTTGCCTCCTGCGAAAGTTGAGCCACGTCCGAAAAGTACATCAAGTCCCAATCCAAGTTCAGATACTCGTGGGCAATGTAGTGGGGATTTTGTTTCTTCAGCTGCTCGAAGGTCGATTGAAAAGTCGGCGCAAGTTTGACGTAAGCGGGCTCGGCGTCAAGCATTTCCCCGACGAATTTCAGCGCGGCTTGAACGCGTTCGTTAATATCGCCGTTGCCGTGAAAGTTTTTGTCGTAAAGCGTCAAGAGTTCGCGAATCGGCGCGGTAGGCGCCCAGCCCGGCAAGCAGTTGTAGCTGTTGTAGACCATGCCGCCTGACTTCAAATGCCGCCGCGCGACTTCCAACATGTGCCGACGATTTTCCGCGCTGACCCAAGACCACACGCCCTGAAAGCCAATTGAATCGAATTGCGGCAAGTCGTCACGGTTGGCGAATTCTTCAAAGCTGTCCTCGAAAAAGTTTGCGTCCGCGCCCGAAGCCTCGGCAAGTTTTTGAGCCTGCGCGGCGTGCGCGGGATTGAAATCCGTGCCGAAAAATTTTCCCGGCGTAGCCGCCGCGTGTATGTTCGCCGAAACTCCTTGCCCGAAACCAAGCTCGCAATGGCAACTGTCCTCGTTGATGTCGGGCGCGGCAATGCCCTTGTTCAAAAGACACCAGCGCATGTAAACGGGCGACAGTTCGCGATAGTAGCCGTAAGTGTAAGTTGCGTCGGTGAAGTAGCCGTCATTCCAACTGTTCATTTCTCAACCTCCCAAAAAGTTTCCGTCGCCACTTTACCGCAAAAATTTCGCGCTGTCTATCCTTGAGTTGACTGCAGAGCCGAAATTTTTAAACTTGACACACTCGCCGGCCGCTTTAAAAGCGGCTGAACAGTTAGCGCGATTCAAAGTCCGACATTTTCAACGAATCGCCGCGCTTTGACCCTCACGGGGATTTTTAAACTTGACACACCCGCCGCTTTGAATTACGATTTAAAAAATTTTCGGAGGAGGCGCGGACAGTTGTCGCTGAAGGATACGAGCAAGTTCTTGAGCCTGATACTTCGCCACAAGCCGCAACTTGTCGGGCTCGAACTCGATGAGCACGGCTGGGCTGACGTTGACGACTTGATTCGGCGCGTGAGCAGGAAACGCCCGCTTGACCGCCCGACACTTGAGCAGATAGTCGCGCAGGACGAAAAGCAACGCTATTCCTTCAGCGCGGACGGAAAATTGATTCGCGCCAATCAAGGGCATTCAATTCCCGTCGACGTGGAGCTTGAAGAGCTTGAGCCGCCGAAAATTTTATATCACGGGACGGGCGAAAGATTTGCGGCGTTGATACGGATTCAAGGCTTGCTGAAAAAATCGCGGCTTTACGTCCACCTGTCGAGCGATATTGAGACCGCCGTCAAGGTCGGGCAACGTCACGGCAAGCCGAAAATTTTTCTCGTCGAAAGCGGGCGCATGTTCGCCGACGGCTACAAATTCTTTCGTTCGGTCAATGGCGTGTGGTTGACTGAACACGTTCCCGCGCAATACTTAAAGGAGAGATTTTGACATGGAGAGCTACACTTTTAATCCGCAACGCGTTTGTTCAAAGCGCATAGATTTTTCGTTGGACGAAGACGGACGCTTGCACGACGTGAAATTTTTGGGCGGTTGCCCCGGCAATCTTCCTGCGATAGGCAAACTCGTCGAAGGCAAGGACGCCAAGGAAATCGCCGACATTCTGCGCGGCAATCCCTGCGGCGGTCGCGGCACATCTTGTGCTGACCAGCTGTCGATAGCCATTGACGCCGCTTTGGCCAAGCGGTCGGCTTAAATGTTTGGAGGTATCATCATGGACAAGCAAACACTGATTGAAAAGGTAAAGGCGTTGGCGAAGACTTACAGCTGTTGCCCCAAGCTCAAGGCTACGGTAGCGGCTTACGTCGAGGCAGTGGGCACGGCCGAAGAAAAGGTCGCCGCGCAGAATCTTATCGCCGAAATCGAAGAGGACATCACGCCGATTGACAACCTGGTAGCGTTCGCGCATTCGGATGTTGCGGTTGAAAAGTTCGGCGCGGAGGGTGCAAAGAAATTCGCTGCCCATGCCGACGAACTCAAAGCAAGCGGCGCGAAATATTGCGATTGTCCCGCTTGCAAGCTCGGTCTGGAAATCCTCGCCGACAAAGACGTATTGCTTGCGTAAAATTTTTTTAGGAGTGTCGCATGGACAAACAAACGATTATCGAAAAACTTAAGGAACTGGCGGCGTCGCCAAGCTGTTACATCAGACTGAAACAGGAAATCGAACGTTACCTTGACACATTGGGCACGCCCGGCGAACAGCTTGCTGCCGAAAAGCTACTCGACGAAATTAAGCATGATGTCGTCCCTGTTCAACAGCTGATTATTTTCGCGCATTCGAATCGCGCCATTGAAGCATTCGGCAGAGAAGGCGCAAAAAAATTCCTCGCAAATGCCGAAGCCCTAAGGCGGCGCGGCGCGAAATACTGTAACTGCAAAGCTTGCACGCTCGGTCTGGAAATCCTCGACAACAAGGAAATTCTTCTCGCTTAAAAGTTTTGGGATGTGTCACATGGACAAACAGGCTATGATTGAAAAGGTTAAAGATTTGGGCGCGTCGCCCAGCTGTTGCGAAGAACTCAAAGTGGCGGTTCAATACTACCTTGACGCTTTGGGCAAGTCCTACGAAAAATCTGCCGCCGAAAATTTGATTAAGGTTACCAAGGCAAGCATCACGCCGATTGAATTGCTGGTCATTCGGGCGCACTCAAACAGCACCATTGAAAAGTACGGCGTCGAAATGGCAAAAAAATTAGCCGCGCATGCCGACGCACTCAAAGCGGCCGGCGCGAAGTATTGCAACTGCAGTGCCTGCACTCTCGGCTTGGAAATTCTCAAAGACAAGGACATTCTTCTTGCTTAAAAATCATTCGGACAAAAAAATTGCCCCGTTCAGATTGAGCGGGGTTTTTTCTTTCGGCGTATTTTTTCAATCGTCATCTGCCAAACGGGACTTTTGCCTTTTCCTGTTGGTAGAAACGTCGCAATTTGTCAGATCCGAATCGTCAATGTCAAAATCGCCGTGAATTTCTTTAACCGTAACGTCGCAATTCGTCAAATCCGAAGCAACGATATCAAAATCGCCGTGGATGTTTTCAATCGTTATGTTGCAATTCGTCAGCTCCGAAGCGTCAATGTTTAAGTCGCCTTGGATGTTTTCAATCGTTATGTTGCGATTCGTCAGCTCCGAACGGTCTGCGATATCTTCCGCGTTATTCAAAATGTTTTCAATAGTCACGCTGTCGCTGGGGAATTCTATCGTCTTACCGTTTATTTTGATTGTAACCATCCTATTTCCTCGCTTTCCGAAGGTGGAATAAGAGCCGTCTCCAAAGTTCTTGCAAACACGCCAAAAGATTACGAAAAACGAAACGCGCTGTCAAGATTTCGATATTTCATTCGGTGAAGCAAAGGTAAACCGCCAACGTCCCGCCTCCGACGCCGACAGAAATTTTGTCGTCCGAAACGCGGTTGCTGACGGCGCAGGGCAATGTTTGCGTCAAAGTCGCGCCGTCCAGCTCCCAACGAACATTTTTTATCGTGACGTCCGCGCAGGTCGCAGTCATCGGCAAGAGCGATACGGCAAGCGGCTCGCGGAAAAATTTTACGTCGACGGCCTCCTTGCCGCGCAGGTAGAAAATTATTTCGCGCTCATCGGCAAGGATAACCTTTTGCTCGGCCGCCGCGCAGGTGAAAGCCGTGCTGTAAAGGTGATCGAAGCGTCCGCCGAAACAGCCCGTCATCAGCGCAACGTGTTCGCCGAAAATGTCGACGGCTCGGCTAAGGGCAAGTTGCGTGTCGGTCAAGTCTTTGTCGGCGGGATATTGTTCGACGGGAACGTTTTGAGCCCGCGCCCACTCGACGGCAGATTGATTCGCGCTGTCGAAGTCGCCGATTAAAAAGCTCGGCACGATGTCGCAGGCTCGGCAAAGTTCAATGCCTTTGTCGACGCAAAAAATTTTCCGTCCGCCTGCCACAGCCCTAAACCACTCGACGCTCGGAACACGCCCGCCTGTCACGAACAAGACCTCCTGCGCGGTCTCCGACGTAAAAATTTCGCATTGCGGAAGAATCATATCAATCACCTCAAACAAAAATCCCCGGCCGCTTTAAAAGCGGCGGAACAGATAGCGCGCCGTGCCGTCCGACAACTTCAACCAACACCCGCGCCGATACGAAATGCATGCGCATTTCTAGCCTCATAAAAAAAATCCCCGCGCGTGTCGGGGCAAAAATATTTTTAAGCGGTCGTTCAGTTGGTGATGCCGGGGCGCGTCATTTTTTCGGGTGACATGTAAACTTTCAGCTGTTCCTCGGTGAGCAAGCCCTTTTCCAAAATGATTTCGCGAATCGGGCGGCGCGTGGCGTAAGCCTCCTTGGCAAGCAGTGAACATTGCTCGTAGCCCAAATGCGGCAACAAAGCCGTCACGACGCCGACCGAACTGTCAAGCCACTTTTGGCACTGTTCGCGATTCGGTTCAAGCCCCGTCAAAAGTTTGTCGACGAACGTCCGCGACGCATTGGCAAGATAATTCATCGAACTGAACAGATTGTAGGCCATAATCGGCTCCATGACGTTCAACTCGAATTGCCCGTTCTCCACGCCCATCGTCACCGCCAAATCGTTGCCGATAACCTGGTAGCACGCCTGATCCATGACTTCGGCGATAACGGGATTGACTTTGCCGGGCATAATCGAAGAGCCGGGTTGACGCTTGGGCAGGAACAGTTCATTCAGCCCGCAACGCGGCCCCGACGCCATAAGGCGGAAGTCGTTCGCCATTTTGATAAGCACAAGCGCAGTATTCTTCAGCGCGCTGGACACGTCAACGAAGCCGTCAGTGTTGTTGGTGGCGTCGATTATGTTCGTCGACGTTTCAAAGTTCTCGTGAGTGATTTCGCGGAGCTTGCGGGCAACGATTTTGATGTAAGCGGGTTCGGCATTGAGACCCGTGCCCACGGCGGTGCCGCCCATGTTAATCAGCCTTATGCTGTCAATCGCCCATTCAATGCGGCGGATACTGCGACGAATTGCGGAGGCATACGAGCCCATTTCCTGTCCGAGCGTAATGGGAACAGCGTCCTGCAAGTGCGTGCGTCCCATCTTGAGGATGTCCTTGTACTCTTCCGCCTTGTCTTCGAGGGCGCGGGCAAGGTAGTCGAGCGCGTCGGTGACGTTGTGGCTTTTGTACGTCAAGCAGACCTTGATGGCGGTCGGGAAGCTGTCGTTGGTCGATTGCGCCATGTTCGCGTGATTGTTCGGCGAAATGATGTCGTAGCGACCCTTCGCCTCGCCGATAATCTCAAGCGCGCGGTTGCAAAGGACTTCGTTCATGTTCATGTTGATTGAAGTGCCCGCTCCGCCTTGAATCGGGTCAACGGGAAATTGGTCGATAAACTGCCCGTCGATAATCTCTTCGGCCGCCTGAACGAGCGCGTTGCCGATTTTGCGGTCGAGGCGTCCCGTTTCCATGTTAGCTTGCGCGGCCGCCTTTTTGACCACGGCAAGCGACTTAATGAAGTCTTCGTCGAGCCTGCGCCCCGTGATAGTGAAGTTCTCAATCGCCCGCAACGTCTGAACGCCGTAGTAGGCCTCGTCGGGAACTTCAAGCTCTCCCAAAAAATCGTGTTCCTTCCTCATGCTAACACCTTCTATAGAAATTTTTTTACTGCCAAAGACAAACGCCGCAAAACTTGCTTTTGAGGCGCGCATGGACGCGCGCCGCCGGCAACAAAAACATGGAAGTTTTTTTGCCGGCACAGACGGCTTCGGGTAAGCTTAACGTTGCGGCAACGACCGTTTAACGCCCCTGCGAGGCGCCTTTTCTTTTTGCTACTTTTTCTTTGGGCGCGCAAAGAAAAAGTAGATGCTACACATCAAAAGTCATTGAACACTGCAATCGAAGGGACAAGCCGTCGTCACGACACGCTTGCCGCTTAAAGAATTATATTCGCCAACGCCATGCCGAACGCCACGCTGACGATACACGTTATCAAGCCGGGGATTTGGAAGCTGTGATTGAAAACGAATTTGCCAATGCGCGTCGTGCCCGTCCTGTCGAAGGCAATGCCCGCCAAAACCGTCGCGTAAATCGGAACGAGAAAGTAACCGTTGACTGCAGGGAACATGCCAATCATCGCGGGCGGCGTAATGCCCAACGCAATGCCCAACGGAGCCAACGCGCCGATTGTACCCGCCTGACTCAAGATAACCGCGCTAAGCAGGAACAGGATAATCGCGAAGACCCACGGGTAAGCCAAAATCATATCCGCCGCGCCCGACTTGATAAAATCGATATTGTTGCGCGTCAAGGTGTCGCCCGCCCACGTCAAGCCGAAAATGCAGTAGACGCCCATCAAGCCGTTGCGGAAAACCGACTGCTCGATAATCGAATTGACTTTGACGCCGCAAGCGATAATCATGACGCCCGCCATAGCCATCATAACCATTTCGATACACATGGTCATCGTGAAGGAAACCATTTTGCCGCCCAGCTCCGCCGACGGACGCAGTTCAGGGAAAATGCCGAAGATAACGACGATAACGGTCGCCAAAAGGTAAATCCAGACGGCGCGCTTGGTCGAAGCGGAAAATTCTCTTGCCTCGGCGATTTTAGCCTTTTCGTTAATCGGAGCAGCCTCGCCGCGCTTGACGCGTTCAAGATAGTCTTGGTCTTCGGAAAGTTCTTTGCCCATGCGCGCCGCCCACAAAGAGCCGCATACGACGCCAAGCAACGTCGACGGAATGCAGACGATTAAAATGTCAATCAACGTGACGCCTTGCGGAGACAACAGCCCGACGAGCGCAACGGTCGCGGCGGAAATCGGGCAGGCGGTTATGGCTTGTTGGGAGGCGATAACCGACATTGAAACGGGTCTTTCGGGACGGACGCCCGCCTCCCTTGCCACTTCCGCGATAACAGGCAAGATACCGAACGAAATATTTCCCGTGCCGCACATGAATGTAAAAACCCAACTGATAATCGGAGCATAATAGCTGATGCGATTCGGATTCTTGCGCAAAAGATTGACGGCGATTTGAATCAGATAATCCATGCCGCCCGACGCCTGCAACGTCGCAGCGATAACAACGACCGTCATGATAATCATAATGACATCGATAGCGGGATTGCCCGGCGCAAGCCCGAAGCCGAACACGAGAATCGCAATGGCGAAACCGCTGGACATGCCCAAGAAAATTCCGCCGTAGCGCGCGCCGATAATCAACATCGCCAGCACTACCAAAAGCTCAGCCCAAAACATGAAACCGCCTCCCTTTGACTGAAAATTTCGCTGATTGTAGCCGCTTGCCGCACCAATGTCAATGCCAGCTTTGCGTTATGGTACATGGCAGACGGGCAATAAAAAAATCCCCCGCCGCGAGGGATTTTTTATTCGGCGTCCGAATGTTTTATCGTCTGTATATCAAAAGCCGAAACCGCCGCAATACTCCGTTCACATTGCAACGATAGCGATACCTTTGGCGTCGGCAAGCGAAATCATCTGTTCGCGCTCGACCAAAAGGGTTTTGCCCGCCTCAATGGCAAGAGCCGTCGCTCCGACGTTCGCCATGTTCTCAATCGTGCGATAGCCGACCGTGGGCACGTCGAAGCGATTGTCCTGTTGCGGCTTTGAAACTTTGGCAACGACCGCTCCGCCGCAAGCCAACTTCCCGCCGCGCTCAATGCAAGCGTCCGTGCCCTCAATCGCCTCCAATGCCATAACCGCGCGGGCTTTGACGACGACCGTTTGACCGATATCCAGCCGACCGAGTTCCTTGGCAATGCGGAAGCCGAAATCCATATCCTGCTGCTCCTGTTCGGTCGGTTCGCGCTTGGTAATCGTCCCTCTGCGCGGCATGAGCTTGCGAATCAGCGTCGTTTGGTCAAAGGCTTGAATGCCCGCCTTGGCGAGTTCGCGCACGAATGCCATCATGATTGTATCGTCGCGCCTGTCGGGCAGGGACAATATCAGTTGCAACATTCGGGCGTCGGGCTGGACTGCGCCGTTGAAGAGCAGCTCCTTGGTGACTTTGCCTATCATCGTGACCTTTTGAATTTGATTGACCTTCAGGTAGTTCAAAATCGCGTCGAGTTGGGCAACGCTTATGAATTGATAATCCTTTGAAAACTGCGCGATTGACGGGTCGCTGTCGGCAAGCAGCCCTACCGCGTAAACTTCATAGCCGAGCTGTTTGGCGGCGCGTGCACATTCGACGGGCAGCTTACCTGCTCCCGCCAATATTCCGAGTCTCTCCATGACATCAACCTCCAAAATTCAATTCGTGATTATTAACTGCTTTTCAAACCTTAATGGCGGGCATTTTGGCGGCAAATCGTTTGGCCTCCGCCTCGCGCGCCTGCGTTTGCTCCTTGACGAAATCGGGGAACTTGGAACAGAGGACGCTCAATGCGTTGAACACTTCGCCCTCCATTGCTGTCTCGTGACGACGCCGCGCCATAATCTCTTTGGACAAGTCGCGAAGATGTTTCGACGGTAACTTTATTGCCGCGCTCCCAATTCGTCAAATCGGTATGAACGTATTCGCGAATGATATCCGCGCCCGCGTCGTCGAGTTGTCTGCCGTCCATAGTCAGCGTGTCTTTGATTGCCTTCGCCGTCCACTCCGCCAAGTCGGCAATTTTTTTGCGTGTCATAGAATCACGTCCTTAACTGTTATCAAAAACACCGCGATTTTTGAGGCGCGCATGGAGGCGCGCCGTCGGCAACAGAAAACAACGTGAACGTTGCATCCAGATTGCGCGTTGAAACTCATCAACGGCTTAAGGGAGGATGCCGCGTCCACACTGTTCGTCTTTGGGCAAGCAAAGAAAAGTTGATCCTAAAAATAAAAGTTATCGAATAGTCAAATCGAAGGGACGCACCCGCCGCCGGCTTATTTATCGTCAAAGTCGCGCCGCTCCCGACAAATGCCGCGCTCGGCGTTCCTCAAAAAGCGCAGGAAGTGTTCAACCTCCTCGCAAGAATCAACGTCCTGCTCAATGACGGCAATGGCCTCCGGCAAGCTCAAGCCCGACCTGTAAAGAATTTTGTATGCCTGCTTAATCAGCCGCCGACTTTCAAGCGGAATGCCCGCCCGCGATATGCCGACGTTGTTCAAGCCCACGACCTTGGCGGGATGACCGTCGACAAGCGTGTAAGGCACGACATCCTGAACAAGCTTGCTCATGCCGCCGACCATTGCATTGCGCCCGATTTTAACGAACTGGTGAACGCCCGCCATTCCGCCGATAACAACTCTGTCTTCGACAATGGCGTGACCCGAACAGCTCGCCAAATTCGACATGATGACGTGATTGCCCAGCGTGCAGTTGTGCGCAATGTGAATATACGCCATAAGAAGACAATCGCTGCCGATTCGCGTCTCGTTGCCTTCGCCCGTTGCTCTGTGAATCGTCGCGCCTTCGCGAATCGTCGTCCTGTCGCCTATGACCGTGCAACTCGACTCGCCTTTGAACTTCAAATCTTGCGGCGCGGCTCCGACCGACGCGAACTGAAAAACCCTGCAACCCTTGCCCAATGTCGTCCACTTCTCGATAACGGCATGAGGACCGATAACCGACCCGTCACCGATTTCAACCTCGTCGCCTATCACGCAGTAAGGACCGATTGTCACGTTTTCGCCGATGCGCGCGCTTTTGGCTATGACCGCACTCGGATGAATGTTCGTCCCGCCGTTCGCAACGGATTCGCCTTTGCTTTCCAAATTTATCATTTCCTTTACTCCCAAATTCGTTGCGCCTTGCGCATTGAATTAAAGCTCGTCTCGACCTTTGAGCACAAAGGTAAAATCGGCAACGGCAACAAGTTTGTCGTCAACGTAGCCGTCGGTATGCAATACTCCGAACAGCCCGCGCACTTTGACGATTTCCGCCTTGGTTATGAGCGTATCGCCCGGCACGACCATTTTTTTGAATTTGATATTGTCCATTGCGCCGAAGAGCGCGATTTTCCCGCGATGTTCTTCGGGATAAAGCATGGCCACGCCGCCGACTTGCGCCATTGCCTCAAGCTGAAGGACGCCCGGCATTATCGGATGATTGGGAAAGTGGCCGCGAAATTGCGGCTCGTTCATTGTGATATTTTTCAAGCCGGTTGCCGATTTGAACGGGTCTATTTCCAAAATTCTGTCCACCAAGAGCATTGGCGGGCGGTGAGGCAAAATTTTCATTATGTCTTCGATTTCCAATACCATCTGTATCGCTCCTTTGTTAGGGATTGGGGACGGGGACTAGTTCCTTGTCCCTTGATAAATTTCCTTCGCAAGCCGAGTATTCAGCGCGTGACCCGACGCCGCCGCCACGATATGACAATTAAAAATGCCCGCAAGCCGCAGGTCTCCGATAACATCCAAAATCTTGTGGCGAACGAGTTCGTCGGGATATTTCAAGTCGTTTAGCCAACCCGCGTCGTTGTAGACTATCACGTTTTCGAGCGTGCCGCCCAAGCCCAAGCCCATTTCGCGAAGCGCGTCGATTTCCTTTTCGTAGGCGATTGTCCGCGCAGGCGCGATTTCCGCCGCGTAAACGTCTTCGGTTATCTCGAAGTCGGCGTATTGAATGCCGATAAGCGGGTGAGGATTGATTGACACGAAACTGACGCGGAAGCCGTCATAGGGCAGAGCCATAACGAAACGCTTGCCCTCCTCGCCGTCGACGCGGTAAATTTTTTCCAGCTGAATGATTTGCCGCGCCTTGTCCTGTTCGACGACGCCCGCCGCTTGAATCATGTTGAAAAAGTCGATTGCGTTGCCGTTGAGGACGGGCGGCTCTTCCGCGCTGATTTCGATTTCGCAGTTGTCGATTCGGGCGGCGTTGAGCGCGCTCATAAGGTGTTCGATTGTAAAAACTTTCGCGCCGTTTTCTTCCAATGTCGTGGCGCGAAGAGTAGCCGTGACGTTGGCGGCGTTGGCGTGAATTTTCGGACGCGCAGGCAAATCTGCTCGCAAAAAAACTATTCCGCTGTCGACCTCGGCGGGTTTCAGCTCAAGCCGAACCTCCTTGCCCGAATGCAAACCGATGCCGTGACAGGAAACTTTATTCCCTAAAGTTCGTTGTCTCTGCAAGACTTAGCCTCCTTTCAGAAAAAATTCGCGCTTATTATAGCATTAACAACTTTTAACGTCGACAAATTTTTATCGCGAAATTGACGGGCGAGGAGGTAGCTTGATTCAATGTTACGATTGCCTTTGCCAAAAGCCGCGAACTGTAGACAAAGATGATATAATATTTTACGAGCAAACGATTATGGCGAAGCCCGTCAGCTTCAAAAAATTTTTTCGGAGGTAAAAACTTTTGGATTCAATAAAAATTCGCGGCCGCTTTAAAAGCGGCTGAACAGTAAGCGCGCCGTGCCGTCCGACACTTCAAACGTTATCGCCGCGTTCATACGCAACGCATGCGCATTGCTAGTTTCACAAATTTTGGAGGTAAAAACTTTTGGATTCGATAAAAATTCGCGGAGCCCGCGTCCACAACTTGAAAAACATCAGCGTCGACATTCCCCGCGATAAATTCGTCGTGATTACCGGCGTTTCGGGCAGCGGCAAAAGCTCGCTCGCCTTCGATACCATCTACGCCGAAGGACAACGCCGCTACATGGAGTCGCTGTCAAGTTACGCCCGCCAATTCCTCGGTCTGCCCGACAAGCCCGACGTTGAGCTTATCGAAGGCTTGAGCCCAGCCATTGCGATTAATCAGAAGACGACGAACAATAACCCGCGCTCGACAGTCGGCACCGTCACGGAAATTTATGACTACCTGCGCTTGCTTTTCGCCCGCGTCGGCAAGCCACACTGCCCCAAATGCGGCAAGCCCGTCAAAAGTCAGAGCGTCGACCAAATTCTCGCGCAGATTCTCAACTTGCCCGAAGGCACGCGTTTCAGTCTGCTCGCGCCCGTCGTCAATCATCAAAAGGGCACGCATAAAGACCTCCTCGACAAGTTAAGCGCGGCGGGCTTCGTGCGCGTCAAAGTGGACGGCAAACTTCACGAACTCGACGAAAAAATTTCCCCCGCCAAAACCAAAAAGCATTCGATTGAATTGGTTGTCGACAGGCTCGTCAATCGCGACGGCGTCCGCTCAAGGCTGGCTGATTCGTTGGAGACCGCGCTCAAGTTCGGCAACGGGATTGTCTTCGTCGAAACCGATGGCGAAACTTTGACTTTCAGCGAAAAAAATGCTTGCGTCGATTGCGGAATAAGCTTGCCCGACATCACGCCGCAACTGTTTTCCTTCAACAGCCCCAAGGGCGCGTGCCCGAAGTGCAACGGGCTCGGCAAGGTGTTCGATTTGCGCGAATGGAATACTATGTATGAGTGGATGCTCGCCGTTCACGACTTCAAGACGACCGATTTGCCCGAAGACGCTTGCCCCGCCTGCCACGGCCGCCGCCTCAAGCCCGAAGCCCTAAGCGTCACCGTCGGCGACAAAAATATCGCGCAGGTTTGCGATTTGTCCGTCGACGCCTGCCAAAAATTTTTCGCAACCCTCGCTCTCGACGACACCGACAAAAAAATAGCCGCGCAGGTTCTCAAGGAGATTAACGCCCGCTTGAAGTTCCTGTGTGACGTCGGGCTTGATTACCTAAGTTTGTCCCGCAAGTCGGCCACGCTAAGCGGCGGCGAATCCCAACGAATCAGACTCGCCACGCAAATCGGCTCGGCCTTGACCGGCGTGCTTTACGTCCTCGATGAGCCGTCAATCGGCTTGCACCAACACGACAACCAAAAACTTTTGGCGACGCTGAAAAATCTGCGCGACCTGGGCAACACGCTGATAGTTGTCGAACACGACGAAGAAACCATTCGCGAAGCCGATAATATCGTCGACATAGGGCGCGGCGCGGGCAAGGCGGGCGGCTCCGTCATTGCGCAGGGGACTGCCGACGAAATTTCTCGCGTCGAAAATTCTTTGACGGGCGACTACCTAAGCGGCAGGAAAATCATTCCCGTGCCCAAGACGCGACGCGACACTTCCCAAGCTTTGGAGTTTAAAGACGCTTGCAAGAACAATCTCAAAAATATTTCGGTTAAAGTTCCGTTGCGCGCCTTGACATTGGTGACGGGCGTGAGCGGTTCGGGCAAGTCGACGCTCGTTGAGGAAATTATTTACCCGCGCCTCAAGGAAATGGATTTGACGACGCTCGGCATAAGCAAAGTCACGATGATTGACCAAGACCCGATTGGCAGGACGCCGCGCTCGAACATTGCGACTTACACGGGCGTGGCCGACCATATCCGAAAACTTTTCGCCGCGACCAACGGCGCGAAGATGCGCGGCTACAAGGCGGGACGATTCAGCTTCAACGTCAAGGGCGGGCGGTGCGAAAGCTGCGGCGGCAACGGCGTCCTGAAAATCCCGATGAACTTCTTGCCCGACGTCTACGTTACCTGCGACGTCTGCAAGGGCGCGCGCTTCAATGCTGAGACGCTAGAAGTCACTTACAAGGGCAAAAACATTTCGGACGTGCTGAACATGCCCGTCGACGAGGCTTTGGAATTTTTTGAGAACGTCCCGACGATTCGGCGCATGTTGCAAGTCCTGCACGACGTTGGCTTGGGCTATATCGAGCTTGGACAATCGGCGAACACCTTCAGCGGCGGCGAGGCTCAACGCGTCAAACTTGCCTACGAATTGGCCAGACCGCTTGGCAAAGCGGCGAACATTTACATCATGGACGAGCCGACGACGGGCTTGCACTTCGACGACGTGAAAAAGCTGCTTGACGTGATTCAGCGGCTTGTCGAGCGCGGCGACACCGTCATCATCATTGAGCACAACCTTGACGTGATAAAGTGCGCCGACTACATAATCGACTTGGGACAGGACGGCGGCGACAAGGGCGGCGAAGTCATTGCGAGCGGCACACCCGAAGATGTTGCCCGCGTCGAAAATTCTTACACCGGTCAAGCCTTGCGAAAGGTGCTGTAAAAAAAAATTATCCCCCGCAATCGCGAGGGATTTTTTTATGTCTTGATACGTTGCAAAGGATGAGGCCGCCCATGGACGCGCGGCCGCCCGCGCTATTGAGCGTGACGCGAAATAAGCGGGCACACTCGGCTTCGGATAGGCTCAACGCTTCGTCCACGACAACTTAACGCCCCTGCGAGGTGCCTTTTCTTTTTGCTACTTTTTCTTTGGGCATGCAAAGAAAAAGTAGATCCTAAACACAAAAGTCTTTGAAACGTCAAATCGAAGAGCCGCGCCGCCGCCAACTCAATCTGTCACGCTTGCGGCTTGCCGAGCAATCCAATCAGCGTATCCTTCGTGACTTCGGCGGGGTCAAGGTTAATATCGCAGTCGTCGGCCGTCACGTCCTCCAAGACGGCACCCGCTTGTGCCAAAACGTCATTCAAGCTCAAGCGCGATTCAAAGGTTGTGTTCATGGCGGAAACGATTTTTTCGGTCGAGTCATCGCTTACGGCGACGATTCGCTTGCCCGTCGAGCCCGAATAGAAATAAAATTTTTTCGCGCCGCCTTCGTCCGAAGTCAGGAAGCCGAGGAACATTTCGCCCGAAGAAATTTCGCCGGGCACGCAAAAGGCAATTTCATGCGAGTCAATCAAATATTTTCGGTCAATGCGCTCTTGATTGACGTCGGCAAGAATCAGCTTGAACGGCACGGGGTTGCTACTTTCATAGTGGTTGTAGTGGTTGAGATTGAGCATAAGCATATCGTCAGTGAGCGATTCGCCGACAAAGAACGCCTCCGTCGCTCCGCCCTTGTCGACGGGCGCGTCCGTCATATCGCCCGAAAAAATTATCTTGTGCTCTGCCGCGTTGATAAAATTTCTTCCGCCGAAGTCGTTATGCCAGCCGATGTCGACCGTCGCGGAATTCAAATGCAAATCCAAATCGATGCGCTCTTCCCTGCCGTCGTCGACGAGATTAAACCAGTGCACGCCCAAAACGACAGAATTGCTTGCGAAAGTGTACGCCGAGCCGTAAGGGATGTTGCCGACGAATTTTTTTTCGCTGACGGGCATGGCGTAGTTGAAGCTTTCGGGAATGTAAACCCGTTTGCCTTCGACGTTCGGGCGCACATCGTCGAGAATCGAATCGACAATCGCGCCGAGAATTTCTTCAGCGTCGAACTTCAAACTGCCCGAATAATCGTCCGCGAACGCCTTGCCGTTGCGAATGTTGTAGACGATGCTTTGAGGCGCGTTCATGCGGAAGCGCAGGGCATTGGCGAGTGAAATTTTTTTGTAGGGCGTGACGTTGGCGAGTTCGCGCTTGAGTTCGTCGAGGTCGACGCTTGCGGCTGAAGTCAGGTGCTCCAAAAATTTCGGCGTCAAAGGTTTGTGATGACGGTCGGCGAGCTTACGCATTTTGTTTATCGTCGAGCGCATGAAGTCCGAATGCGGCTTGAACGCGAGCCACAACGGCTTGAAGCGGTGGAAAATGCTTGCGAGCCTGCCGAGCCCGTTCGCCGCGATATATTTTGCAAAATCGTCGTCGAAGGCGGCTTCGGAAGTTTTCAGCGCGGAAATGGTTTGTTCGTCCTTTATCAGCAACATCGAGCCGGTGCCGCGATAAATCATGAGGCGCAGGAACTGAACGGGGTCGGCGGGCAAAATGTTCAGCAGTTCGCAAAGCCTGATAGCGAATTCCTTATTCGGGACGTCGTCGACGTTGAGCTTTATGCCGAGGAACTTCACGACGGTTACGAGGCTGTCAATCGTCTCCTCCGAGAGAGCCGCGCCCGATTGAATCAGCTTGACAGCGCGCGTTTGAATTTCGGCGTCGTCGATAGCGTCAATGACGGTGATTTTCACGGGATTGGCGTCGGCGGGCAGTTCCAACGCGTCATTGGGGATGTAGACGAGTTCCCTGTCGAAAATGCCGAGAGCTTCGGCGGTGTAGGTCGAAAAGTAGTGCAAGAGCTTGTTTAGCAAAAGTTTTTCCGGCGTGCTGTCGGCGACGGTCTGAAAAGACTTGTAGAAGCCGCGATTCAGTTCAAAAACGTCGTAGCCGAAAGATTTCTTCATGAAGTCGAAAATTTTTTTGCCGGCGACGCACGGGCAAGCTTGAAACGCCCGCTCCGTGACGAAGATGCCCTTGGCAAGATTTTTGTCGTTGTTCAAAGCATACAGCGGAGCATTTTCGATTTCGACGTGAGGAACGGCCTTGAACAGATTCAGCGTGGCGCGAACAAAATCAAAAACATCGTCGAGCGATTTCATGTGACAGACCTCCTTAAATCAAACAAGGGCAGTCGAACGACCGCCCCTGTTCGTCGGCGGGAAGTAAACGCGCCCGAAGGCTTGATCATCTTACAAATCAGGAACTTCCTTTGCCGAATTGTATCTGCGTAAGCAATTTTATCTTTGAAGCGAATGAAAGATAACACGCCCGAAATTTTTTGTCAACGCGCCGAAAAAAATCTTCTGCTAAAGCAAACGAGGACAGTCAAGCGACCGCCCCCGTTCGTCGGCGGGAAGTAGAAACCAACGGTTTTCACCCAAAGAGTCAGGAACTTCCTTTGCCGAGACTTTATTTATCGAGCCAAAAAATTTTTATGCCAAGACACGAGCCAGACGCATGAATTCGGGATTGAGTTGCTTTTTGTTATTGACGGCGTCGTGCAGGTTGATTGAGACGACGTGCCCGCGATTGAAACCGAAAACTATATCGCTCAAGCCCGAAATGAGCGCAAGTGCCGCGTGTTCGCCGAGACGGCTTGCGTTGACGCGGTCGATAACCGTCGGCGAGCCGCCGCGCTGAATGTGTCCGAGTTTGGAAACGCGCGTGTCGAGCCCCGTCTTTTCGGCGATTGCCTTGCCGATTTCGTGACCTTTGCCCGCGCCTTCAGCCACAACGACCAGTATATAACGCTTGCCCGCATCATAGGCCTCTTTCATTTCTTCGCACATTTCGTCGATGTCGTATTCTTCTTCGGGGACGAGAATGTATTCCGCGCCGCCCGATATGCCCGAAACCATGGCGAGCCAGCCGCTGTTGCGCCCCATGACTTCAAGGACGATGGTGCGGCGGTGAGCCGAGGCGGTGTCGCGCAATTTGTTAATCGCGTCGATAATCGTGTTCGCCGCCGTGTCGCAACCGATTGTATATTCCGAGCCCCAAACGTCATTGTCTATCGTGCCGGGCAAGCCGACAATCGGGATACCCGTTTCTTGACTCAAGATTGACGCGCCGCGCAGTGAGCCGTCGCCGCCGACAACTACCAAGCCTTGAATGCCTCTGTCGACCAGATTTTTGTAGCCGAGCATACGGCCTTCGGGCGTAGCGAAGCGTTTGCAACGAGCCGTGCCCAAGAACGTGCCGCCGCGCTGAATGATGTCGGCAACATCCTTCGACTGCATTTCGAACATTTCCTCGTCGAGCATCCCGTGGTAACCCCCGCGAATACCCCAAACGCGAACGCCCATATGAAGAGCTGTGCGTGTGACGGCGCGAACTGCCGCGTTCATGCCGGGGCTGTCCCCTCCGCTTGTCATTATTGCTATACTTTTCAACATAACCGAATCCCCTCCTGCCGAAATACCCTCAATCGGCGTCGACGCGCCGACAAATCTTTCCGCGCCAATGATAGCATAAATTTTTTGATTTGCAAATATCGCGGGGCGGGCGCGGCGGAAAAATTTTTCTTCATTGACAGCGGAAAAACGAATCTGATATTATTTTCGCGGACAACGGACGAGAGGATTGGAGGTGTCGGCTTATGAAACGCGGCGCGATTTTCGATATGGACGGCACGCTTTTCGACACGGAAAAACTTTATCGGCAGGCGTGGCTCGACGTGGCGGAAGAATTCGGTCAGGAAAGGAATGACGACCTTCCGACGGCGATAAGCGGCACGAACATGGGCGAGGCGTCCTTGCAAGTCATAAGGCGGTTTTATCCGAACATGGACGCCAAGGCCTATCTTGCCCGCGTGCTTGCAGAAGTCAATGCGGCTGCCGAGCGGAAATTGGAGCTTATGGCGGGCGTCGAAGAAATTTTGGCGTTCTTCAAGGCGTCGGGCGTCGTTATGGCTGTGGCGAGCAGTGCGCCCGTTGCGGTTATCGAAAGGAACTTGACCAAGGCGAACCTGCGCGGCTGCTTTGAAGTTTTGGTGGGCGGCGACATGGTTAAGAACAGCAAGCCCGCGCCCGATATCTTCCTGCTTGCCGCCGAGCGATTGAACCTTGCGCCGAGCGATTGCTACATTTTCGAGGACAGCTTGAACGGTATCAGAGCGGCGGCGGCATCGGGCGGCGCAGCTATCATGATTCCCGACACCGTGCAACCCACTGACGACATAAAACGAATCTGCGCGGCTGTTTTCAACGATTTAAACGAGGCACGACGGGCGATTAAGGAGGGACGCTTATGAAGGTTGCAATAATCATGGGGCAACGTGACGTTGCATCCAGATAGCGCGCTGTGTCGTCCGACGACTTCAGCCAGTCGCCGCGCCGATACGAAATGCCTACGCATTTCTAGTTTCATAAAATTTTTTTGGAGATGATTCACTGAATGAAAGTTGCAATAATCATGGGCAGCGACAGCGATTGGGGCGTCATGAAGGCGGCAGTCGACACGTTGAAAAGTTTCGGCGTCGATGTGGAGCTGACGGTTGCTTCGGCGCACCGCACACCCGATAAGGTTCACGACTTCGTTAAAAATTCGTCCGCGCAGGTTTTCATTGCGGCGGCGGGTATGGCGGCTCATCTTGCGGGCGTCGTGGCGAGTTTGACGACCAAGCCCGTTATTGGCGTCCCGATTAATTCCGAGCCCTTCAAAGGCCTGGACTCATTGCTTAGCACTGTGCAAATGCCCGGCGGCATTCCCGTAGCGACAATGGCAGTCAACGGCGCGAAAAATGCCGCGCTCTTCGCTACGGAAATTCTTGCCCTTCAAGACGACGTGCTTGCCGAAAAACTTTCCGCTTACCGCAAGCAAATGGCGGAAGACGTTGAGGCTAAAGACAGAAAGCTTAAGCAAACCGCTTGCTGATATTAAAGTTTCGATTAACTTCAAGCGCGGCAATAACGTTCAAAGTATCGGATGTCATGGCGCGTTATCTGGATGCAACGTCACGTTGCTTCCGCTTACCGCAAGCAAATGGCGGAAGCGATTGAAGCTAAAGATAAAAAACTTAAGGAGGCTTTACTATGAATACCAGAACTCATGAAATCATTCGCGAGTACATCGGCGTTTTGACGCACCAGGCTTTGAATCGCGAATTGACCTGGACAACTGCCGTCGGCGACATGGAATATCGCTACATCATCAAAGAAATTTTGCCCGACGGCTCCGAAGGCAGAGATTTGCTCGGCGTTTCCTATCGTATGCGCTCCGTCGACAGCGTCGACCTCACAATCAACGGCGAAACCTTCCGCACGCGCAACAAACCTATCATCGAACGCGTCGGCATGCTCTTCCGTATCATCAATTACGAGAAAAAAGACAACGTTATCAGCGACAATACCATTAAATTCATGCGCAAATACGTCAACGAGAACAGATAAGGAATTATTTCCTAAAAATCGACCGAAAGGAGACTTTTTTCTATGTCAACGGTGGTTATTAGCGGCGCGCAGTGGGGCGACGAGGGTAAAGGCAAAATCGTCGACTATTTAGCCGCGCAGGCTGACACGGTTGTCAGATTTCAGGGCGGCAGCAACGCGGGACACACAGTTTCCGTCGGCGGCGAAGAATATAAGCTCCGCCTCCTGCCGTCGGGCATTTTGTACAAGGGTACGACCTGCGTTATCGGCAACGGCGTCGTTTTAGACCCGCAATGTCTGCTTGAAGAACTCGAAAACATGCAAAAACGCGGAATCGACACGTCAAACATCAAAATTTCCAATCGCGCTCATGTCGTTATGCCGTGGCACAAACTTTTCGACGAATTAGGCGAAAATCTGCGCGGCTCAAACAAAATCGGCACGACAAAACGCGGAATCGGCCCTTGCTACATCGATAAGGCCGACAGAATCGGCATTCGCGTCTGCGACCTCATCGACCGCGAAGAATTCGCCCAAAAAGTTAAAAACCTCGTCGCTATCAAGAATTTGATTCTGCAAAACGTCTATAATCACGCTCCGCTTGACGCCGAAGCAATTATCCGCGAATATCAAGCCTATGCCGATAAAATTCGCCCGTTCGTCTGCGATACCATTACTTTGCTCAACGATCAAATCGATTTAGGCAAAAAAATCCTCTTCGAGGGCGCGCAGGCCACTATGCTTGACATTGACTACGGAACTTACCCCTATGTTACGTCAAGTCACCCGATTTCAGGCGGCGTCGGCATTGGCGCGGGCGTCGCGCCCAAAAAAATCGATAAAGTTGTCGGCGTCGTCAAAGCTTACTGCACCCGCGTCGGCGAAGGCCCCTTCCCTACCGAACAACTCAACGAAATAGGCGAAAAACTACGCAAGGCAGGTCACGAATTCGGAACTGTCACCGGAAGACCGCGCAGAACCGGTTGGCTTGACGCTTGCGTCGTAAAATACGCCGGAAAACTCTCCGGAACCGATTTTATGGCCGTCACGCGCCTTGATATCCTTGACGACTTCGACGAAATTAAAATGTGCACCGCTTACAAGCTCGACGGGCAGGTTATCAACGAAATTCCCGCCAGCTTGAAAGTTTTGGCGCAAGTTGAGCCTGTTTACGAAACTTTTGCCGGTTGGAAGACCGATATCAGCAAAATCCGCCGCTATGAAGACTTGCCCGCCAATGCACGCAAATATCTTGAGCGTATGGCGGAAGTTACCGGAATTTCGCTCGGAATTGTCAGCGTCGGCGCGAATCGCGACCAGACGATTGTCCTTGCAGATATTTTTTGAGCGTAAAAAACAATTTTCCCGTCAAAACGGCGGGATTTTTTTTTTTGCAAACGAAAAACCCTCCGAACTCGCGTCGAAGGGCTTTTTTTGGCTTTCAGTACGAATTTTTACTTTTTCAGTTGCGCTTCAATGTGTTTCCAGGCGTCGTCGCGGCTGACCAGCTTGTCGCCGATAAAATATTCGTTGTCATCAATCAATCCGCCTTTGTCTTTAATCGTGACGCCGTATTTGTTGAACGCGCCGCGCAGTTTGACAAATTCGTCGTGGAAGAGGACGGGAACGCCGAAAAGTTCTTCTGCGCCGATGTCAATGCCGAGTTCTTTGAATTTTTTGGCGTCGCTCGCGCTTTCGAGGTATGTTCCGCCCGCCACGTTGTCAAGTTCCGCGTCCTTCAAGATTTCGTCCTTCAAAATTTCTTTTGCCATTGTTATCAGCCTCCTTTCGTTTTCTGCAGCTTATACGTTTCAAATCCGATTTCGTTACACACTTTAGCAGAAAAATTTTGCTCAGGCAACGAAAAACCCTCCGACGCGCCTCCAAAGAATTTTTTTAATCCAAATATTTGTCTACATTCAATCGAAAGCCATTTTTTGTATTAATAATGCTCAATGCCTCGCGGCGACTGATATTTTTCACGCCGTTATAGTAATTGTTTGCTAAGTTGTCGCTAATTATGACATTTATTCCATTAAGCCTGAAATCATTCCGTATTCTTAACTTTAACTCGCTAAAATATTTGTATTCGTCATTTTCCAGACTCATATCCATGAAAAATTTGTAATCCAATATACTTTCCAACATACTCATAACATCTGCTCCTAAAAAAGCAGAAAAATCACTCCGATAACGAGATTTAACCGGAAGGACGATTAAAATTCTAATACCGAAGTGATTTTTACTGCTAAAAAACTATTCTGGTACTTACGTAGAATTTTTTTTCAAAAACCAAGCTAAATAAGCGTAGACATTATAAAAAAAAAAAAACGAACTGTCAACTACCAATAAAAAAAATTTATGATTGATTTTTTGCGTCGAATCTGCTAAAATTACGCCGAGGTGATGAATATGACTTACGAATTCACAACTGATAAGGTCGGCAAGGTTACTTTGAAACATTTCGGTGCATATGAAAAAAGTTTTACGCTTCACGGCGTCGATGCGCAACAATCCGACGCAAATATCATTGTCGGCGGCGTCAATCAGCTCCTTTCAATCGTTAATTTCCAAGATAAATACAATCCCGAACACGCAGTAAGGACGGTGAATCAAAATGTCGTCGCAAACGAATAATGTAGTCGTAACTTTGCTCTATAACGATGATTCTACGCGAAATATTACCTTCGATGGCGTCGCAATCGACGATTTGGAGGCAGTTAAGGCGAAAATTCAAGCGATAAACGCGAATGCCAATAACGAATATGCGAATTTCTATCAAACGTTCGTCTCGGACGACGGCGAGCCGGTTGTGAAGGTTGAATACTGCAAAATCATAATGATAGAGGAGGATGTTATCTACAGTGGCTAAAGTGAGCATAGAAATACAAACGAAAACGTCATTGGGCAAAAAAAGTACGATAAATATCCAATACGTGAATCCGCAGGCGACGAATGAGAAATTGCGGCAATTCGCGCAAATGTTGGTAGCGTTGACGAACGATACTTACATCGAAACGACGAAAGTCACGAAAGAGAGCGTGTTATAATGGCTGACATATCTAAAACTGAGTCGATTTTGAATATTGAGTGCGTATTTTTGGACGGAGACACGCGGACAATCACGCTTAAGAACCCGAAAAGAAGTGTTTCGTCGAGTGACATTGAAAATTTGGAAACATTCATGCAGGAAAACAACATAATCATAGGCGACCGCGATTTATCGGATTTCCGGAAAATAAAACGCGCAGTTAAACGCAATATTACCACGACATATCTTGATTTAGGATAAAAAATGAACGAGATACAGCGCGAATTTATTCACGGCAAGAAATTTGATAGTCAATGGTCGGAACTCGGCTTAACTGATGACGATTTGAAAGATTTACAAAGCATTTTACTTGAAAATCCGAAGATAGGAGCCGTAATTCAAGGAACCGGAAGACTTAGGAAGATGAGATTCTCTAAAGATAATCGCGGGAAATCACATTCGGTACGAATTTGCTACGTTGACTTTGAAATTTACGAAAAAATCTTCTTGATAATGGTATTTGCCAAAAATGAAATGGAAAATTTAAGTAAAGCAGAAAGAAATTCGATTAAACAGCTGATAGAGCGACTCGAAAAGTATTTTGAGGGGAAAAATTAATCATGAGCAAGGCATACGATATGATTTCCGAATCGCTGAATGAAATAATAAGTGATTTGGAAAAAAACGACGGTAAAAATCTCAAACGCGAAGTTATAAGCAAGGAAAAATATGAGACAAAGAAAATATTCGTAGCAGACAGAAAAAATTTCATAGAACAAAGACTTGAACAGAGAATATTATAACAAAAAAGCCCTGACACAAAGTCGGGGCTAATTTTTTTGCGATTTTGCGGCTCTAAGGCGACGTTTGCGCTTTAAATCGAGTTCGTGTTGAATATCGAGGCGGCAACGGCGATTCCATTCGTTCAAACGGTCTTGAAAGTCGGAATTATTCATCACGAAGCGCGGATTAGCCATATAATCGAAGCCGTCGACGAATTTCAGCTCTTGAATCAGCAAATTATCCTTGAGCCACTTCAAATCGCGGAAAATAGCACTTCGTTTTAAGTTTAGAGTGTCTGCCAGCTCTTCTTTAGTGATTTTAAGTCCGTGAACGTCTTCGGAGGGCTGATTGAGCGCGATGAAGAAGAAAACTTTAACAGTAGAGGCAGTCGGAGCGTCATTAAGCAGGTTGAAAACATTTTTATCGACAGAAATCATGTTGAACGACCTTTCAAACGGTTTTGTAGCGATTTTAACATGTTGAAAGTCGTTTTGGAAGTGCAAAGTGCGAAATCCATATATATGGATTTTGACAATCGGGTTGAGTAACGGGAAATTATTTGATACAATGCGCTGAAATCGAGGAGGTTTTTACATGGCAAAAAATTTTCAGCAACAAACGACCGACGAGAACGAATTGATAAAAATTCGGCGCGAGAAACTTCAAGGCTTCGTCGATAAGGGCGTTGAGCCGTTCGGAATGCGCTACGAAGTCACGCACCACGCGGCGGACGTTCGCAACGAGTTCGGAGAGATTGAGGGCGAAGTCGACGCTGGCGAAGTGTCAATCGCGGGCAGATTGATGGCGATTCGCGGGCACGGCAAGGCTTCCTTCGCGACGATAGCTGACAAAAGCGGTTCGATTCAAATTTACTTCAAGCTGGACGTTTTGGGCGAAAGCAAATACAGCGAATTCAAACTTTTGGACATTGGCGACATAATTGGGTTGCGCGGACAAGTTTTTAAGACCAAACGCGGCGAATTGACGGTTCGCGTCGAGGATTTTAAGTTGTTGGCGAAGTCATTGCGTCCGTTGCCCGAAAAATTTCACGGATTAAAGGACGTGGAAATTCGCTACCGTCAACGCTACTTGGATTTGATTATGAATCCCGAAGTTCGCGACACATTTATCAAACGCAACAAAGTTATCAAAGCGATTCGCAAATATTTGGACGAGCGGGACTTTTTGGAGGTAGCGACGCCGGTTTTATCGACGATAGCGGGCGGCGCGGCGGCAAAACCGTTCGTCACACATCACAACGCCCTTGACGCCGATTTATACCTGCGAATTGCCACCGAACTCAATCTTAAGCGGCTGATTGTCGGCGGATTCGAGCGCGTTTACGAAATGGGGCGTGTTTTCCGCAACGAGGGCATGGACGTCCGTCACAATCCCGAATTCACGAGCGTCGAAATTTATCAAGCTTACGGCGACTACCGCGATTTGATTGAAATCACGAAAGGTATCGTCTGCGCGGCGGCTGAGGCTG
Organism: uncultured Selenomonadales bacterium; assembly: GCA_946407095.1. Lineage (GTDB taxonomy): Bacteria > Bacillota > Negativicutes > Selenomonadales > Selenomonadaceae > Quinella. The sequence continues at coordinate 42,701 of CAMJMR010000018.1, forward strand.
TAAATGGCACGACGAAAGTCAATTATCAGGGCGTCGAGCTTGATTTAGCTAACACGCCGCAAATCAGCATGAACGACGCGGTAAAAAATAAAACCGGCAAAGATTTTCTGTCGTGCGCGACGGTCGACGAGGCGCGAGCAATGGCAGATTCAATCGGCGTGGCCTACGAAAAGCGATTTGGCATTGGCGGAATACTAAATGCGGCGTTTGAGGCGAAAGTTGAGGACGATTTGATTCAACCGGTGTTTATCACGCACCATCCGACGGAAATTTCGCCTTTGGCAAAGAAAAACTTCGATGATCCGCGCGTAACAGACAGATTTGAGTTTTTTGTCTACGGAAGGGAGCTTGCGAACGGTTTTACGGAGTTAAACGACCCGATAGACCAGAAATTACGCTTTGAAGAGCAAATAAAGCAGCGCGAGGCGGGCGACGAAGAAGCGCACGTTATGGACGAAGATTTTATTCGCGCATTGGAATTCGGAATGCCTCCGACGGGCGGATTGGGCATAGGTGTCGACCGATTGGTTATGTTGCTGACCGATTCACCGTCGATTCGCGACGTTTTACTGTTCCCGACCATGAAAATCATCGCGGAGTAAACTTGAGCCGATTACGCACAAAAAAAAATCCCCGTCACTTACGGCGGGGATAATTTTTTTGTCCGATTAAATTCTTACGACGCCGAGGATTTGAATTTCAACGGACTGGTCAATTTCGGCGTGCGAGACGATTGTCAAGCCCGGCACCGAGCGTTCGACGAGCTTGCGGAAGTAGAGGCGCACGGCGGGGCTTGTCAAGACGACGGGCGGATAGCCTTGGTTCGCGAGCTTTTCCAGTTCGTGATTGACAGAAGTAATCATGCGGCGCATGGAGTCGGGGTCGAGGCTTACGTAAGAACCGTGGTCTGTGCGTTGAACTGCGCCGACGATTCGATTTTCCAGCGCAGGGTCGAGCGTGATGCACGGCAACATATTTCCCTGCACGACTTGGTGAGTAATCTGCCTGCCCATGGCGTGACGGACGTATTCGGTCAAAATTTCGGGGTCCTTGGTCGCGCGGGCGTAATCGGCCAAAACTTCCATAATCGTCGCCATATCGCGAATCGAAATGCGTTCGTTGAGGAGGTTCGCCAAAACCTTTTGAATTTCGCCGATGCCGAGGAGTTCGGGGACAACTTCGTCGACGAGCCCTTGATTCGATTTGGCGAGGTTGTCGACGAGGTTTTGAGTCTCTTGGCGGCCGAGAATTTCGGAGGCGTGTTGCTTGATAATTTCGGTCAAGTGCGTGGCGAGGACGCTGACGGCGTCGACGACGGTGTAGCCGTTGAGTTCGGCGCGTTCGCGGTCGCTTTCGGGTATCCACAGCGCGGGCAGCCCGAAGGCGGGCTCAATCGTTTCAATGCCCTGCATTTCCTCAAACACGGTGCCAGAGTTCATTGCCAGGAAGTGGTCGAGAATCAGTTCGCCGCGAGCAATTTCCATGCCCTTGAGCTTGATGATGTAAGAATTCGGCTTGATTTGAATGTTGTCGCGGATTCGGATTGTCGGGACGACTAAGCCCAAGTCAAGCGCGAGTTGCCGCCGAATCATGACGATGCGGTCGAGCAAGTCGCCGCCCTGTCCCGTGTCGACGAGCGGTATCAGCGAGTAGCCGATTTCTAATTCCATGGGGTCGACTTGCAACAGCGAGATGATATTTTCGGGACGCGTCGCCTCCGTCTTTTCCTTGACGTGCTGTTGTTCTTCGGCGGATTCGGGCGTGACGACGGTTTTCTTGTACAGGTTGTAGCCGATAATCGCGCAGACGCACGCCAGGGCAAAGAACGGAATGCCGGGCAAGCCAGGGACAATCGCCAAGACGAGCAGGACGCCCGTATTGATGAAGAAAATTCTTTCGTTGTGGAAAAGCTGTTTGACGATGTCGTTGCCGAGGTTGCCTTCGGAGGCTGCGCGGGTGACGATGATACCTGTCGCGGTCGAAATCAACAGCGCGGGGATTTGGCTTACGAGACCTTCGCCGACGGTCAAGAGCGTATACGTTTGCAAGGCCTCAATCGCCGCCATATCCTTTTGCGCCATACCTATGACGAAGCCGCCGCCGATATTAATCAGCATGATGATAATCGCGGCAATGGCGTCGCCCTTGACGAACTTGGAAGCACCGTCCATTGCGCCGAAGAAGTCAGCCTCACGCTGAATTTTTTCGCGGCGCGCCTTCGCCTCGTCGTCAGTTATCGTGCCTTGGTTCAAGTCGGCGTCGATAGCCATTTGCTTGCCGGGCATGGCGTCCAACGTGAAACGCGCCGAGACTTCCGCCACGCGTTCGGAGCCCTTGGTTATGACGATAAAGTTAATGATAACCAAGATAATGAACATGATGAAGCCGACGACGGGGTTGCCGCCGACGACGAAATTCCCGAAAGCCGTAATGACTTCGCCCGCGTCCGCGTTAATCAAAATCAGGCGCGTCGCCGAAATGTTCAGAGCCAATCGGAAAAGCGTCGTGACGAGCAAAAGTGACGGGAAGACCGCTAAATCCAGAGCCTCCTCGTTGTAAATCGCGCTCATTATGACGATAAGGGCGATTGTGATGTTCAAGCAGATAAGCAAGTCCAAAAGCGCGGTCGGCAACGGAATAATCATCATGATAACAATCATGACGAGCGTCACCGCGATTATAATGTCGCTGTACTTTTGGATAAGCGAGCCCAGTGTTCGGGGTTCGCCCAAGAGTTCATCCGGTGTCGGTGCGGGCATTTGAGTTTCTCCTTGAATTTGTCTTCAATGCAGTGGGCTTATAAATTGTATCGCTCTAGGGTTTGTTGGTAAAATGACGAAGACGTAGCAGGGGACAGAGGCCGCCATGGATGGCGGCCGCCGGCAACAGAAACAAGGATGTTTCTTTGCCGGCACAGACGGCTTCGGGGTGGCTTAACGTTTCGTCCACGACCGCTTTACGCCCCTGCGAGGCGCACTTTCTTTTTGCTACTTTTTCTTTGGGCGCGCAAAGAAAAAGTAGATCCTAATCATAAAATTGATTGAAATGCTGAATCAGCCTAGACCATTCAATTTACCAACAGCCCCTAGGGACTGTGGACAATTCATTTTAACCAGAGAAGAATAGCAGCAAA
>CAMJMR010000019.1 GCA_946407095.1 uncultured Selenomonadales bacterium
ATTTTGGTTTGAGAGTAGAGATAAGTAAGAAGTTAAAGCCGCACGGCTGGCAAGTTTTACCAAAGCGGTGGATAGTGGAGCGGACTTTTTCTTGGCTCAATCACTCTCGGCGACTTAGCAAAGACTACGAGCTGACGGTTGCTTCTGCCGAGACCTTGATTAAGATTTCTCATATTCACACTTTGCTTAATCGTTTATGAACACTGATTCTTACAATTTAACAACAGACCTTAAGAGCGATAGCCCAGAGCCCGTGCCTTGTTCAAATCTTCCTGCGCGCCGTAGTAGTCACCCAGACGTTGGCGGCAAACACCGCGATTGTAGTAGCTGTCGGCGTCATTGACATTGCGTTGAATCGCGCCGCCGAAATCCTCCGCCGCCTTGCGGAAGTCGTTCAGCTTCACGCGAGCCAGCCCGCGATTGTAGTAGTTGCGGTAGTCGCCGGGATTGAGTTCGACCGCCTTGTTGAAGTCGGCTATCGCGCTGTTGTAGTCGTTTAGCCGATAGTAAATCGCACCGCGAATCGAATAGGCGGTTGCGTTGGCGGGATTGAGTTCAATCGCTTGCGTGCAGAGCGTGACTGTGCCGCGCAGGTTGCCTTGGTAGTAGAGCGGGGCAACTTCCATCAGCTTTTGGTTGGAAAGGAAGACTTTATCTTCGACGGCTATTTGCGCGGAAATTTTTTCGGCGTCCTTGGGCTTGGCGGCCAGTTGCCTTTTGAGTTCGGCGATTTGCGCATCCTGCGCGGCTATCGCCTTTTGCAATTCGATATTCTGCGCCACGAGTTCGGAGCGTTCGCCTTCGCCGCGATTGAACCACTTGCCCACGTCGTCGGTGTCGATGTCGGCTTTGACCGTCGCTTGAACGATGAAGCTTTTGCCGCCGGCAATTTCGGTGAGCTTATACTGCACGTCGACGATTTTCAGGATGCCGCTCGTCATGGTGCGAATTTCGTCCTTTGTGACCATCATGTTGACGACTTCGGTATTCGACTCGACGAAGACGCCAGCCTTTTCCTGCGCGGCGCGTTCGGCCTTCTGCTTAGCGCGTTGCTTTGCCACGTCGATTGTCTCGAATTCGCTCATGATGTATTCGTCGGTACCTTCGTAAGTTCGGATTTCGGCGTCGACGGGCGCAGCGATAAGCAGACTGCCCGCGATTAGCCCCGCCGCCAAAAGTTTCCGCAAAGTTTTTCTCATGACTTGCACCTCCACAAAATTTTTCACATTCTAAAGCGTGAAGTTAAGAGCACTCTAAGAAACGGGCTTGGACGGCAAAAAAAATCCCCGTTGCTTTGACGGGGAATAATTTTTTTCAAGCCCTTAGCGCGTCCAGAGTTTTCTTCAAGGTGTTGAGGTTTTCGACGTTGAGACTGCGGATTGTCTTGTCGATGCGCCGATTGAAGCCGCAAAGGGTTTTGCCGGGGCCGCATTCGATAAAGACTTCCGCGCCGAAATTTTTCATTGCCGCCACGCAGTCAATCCACTTGACGGGATGATCTGCTTGCGCCACGAGGTTGGCTTTAATCTGCGCGGCCGCCGTCTCAAGTGCGCCGTTGAAGTTGGCCGCTATCGGGAAGGAGGCGTCGTGAAGTTCGACCTTGTCCAGTTCCGCCGCGAGCTTTTCAGCCGCAGGAGCCATAAGCGTGCTGTGGAAGGGTGCGCTAACGGGCAGGATGACCGCCTTCTTTGCGCCCGCTGCCTTCAACTTGTCGACCGCTGCTTCGACGCCCGCCACTTTGCCCGCGATTACCGTTTGACCGGGGCAGTTGAAGTTGACCGCCTGCACTTCGCCGACCGCCGACGCCTCCGCGCAGATTTCGATAATCTTTGCGTCGTCGAGCCCGATGATAGCCGCCATAGCACCTTCGCCGACGGGAACCGCCTCCTGCATGAATTGCCCGCGCTTGTGCACCAAAACGACCGCGTCACGGAATTTGAGCGAGCCCGCCGCTACCAAAGCCGAATATTCGCCGAGGCTGTGCCCGCCGCCGATTTGCGCCGTAATGCCTTCCGCCTTGAGCAATTCGCTGACAATCACGCTGACGACCAAAATCGCAGGCTGCGTGTTCGCCGTGAGCTTCAAATCGTCCTCCGAGCCGTCGAAACACATGCGGCTAATCGAATAGCCCAGCGCGTCGTCCGCCTCGTCGAAAAGTTTCTTGGCCGCGTCGAAGTTGTCGTAAAAATCTTTGCCCATGCCGACTGCCTGCGCGCCTTGGCCGGGGAAAACAAACGCCGTCTTCATGCGTCAACCCTCCCCGTACTTGCGCTGAATCGAATCGACTACGGGCGCAATGCCGTTGACAATGTCGTCGATAATTTCCTTGACGGTCTTTATATCGTCGAGCATACCCGAAATTTGCCCAATCATGACCGAGCCGTTTTCGACGTCGCCCAAGTGAGTGGCCTTGTGTAACGCGCCCGTGCCCAACGCCTCCAGCTCTTCATTTGACGCGCCCGCTGCCTCCATCTCAAAAAATGTGCGCGTGAGTTTGTTGGCGAGGACGCGGACGGGATGACCGAGCGTCCTGCCGGTGACGACCGTCGACCTGTCCTTAGCCTTGAGCACCAGGTTTTTGTAATTGGGATGAGCAATGCACTCTTTGCTGAGGACGAAACGCGTGCCCATTTGAATGGCGGAGGCTCCGAGCGCGAAGGCAGCAACTATCCCGCGAGAATCGGCGAAACCGCCCGCCGCTATGACGGGGACATCAACCGCGTCGACGACTTGAGGAATGAGCGGCATTGTGGAAATTTCTCCGATATGACCGCCCGATTCGCAACCTTCGGCAATGACGGCATCCGCGCCGCTTTTGACGAGACGTTTGGCCAAGGCGACGCTTGCCACGACAGGAATGACTTTCGAGCCGATAGCCTTCAGCGAGGGGACGTATTCGCCGGGATTACCCGCGCCCGTCGTGACCACGGGAACTTTTTCGTCGACCATGAGCTGCATGACTTCCTTGACAAACGGCGACATCAGCATAACGTTGACGCCGAAGGGTTTATCCGTCCAAGCTTTGCACTTTTGGATTTCTTTATGCAGGACGTCGGGGGGCATGTGTCCCGCGCCGATAAGTCCCAAGCCGCCCGCGTTCGACACCGCCGAGGCGAGCTCCGCCGTTCCTATCCACGCCATGCCGCCTTGAAATATCGGGTACTTGATGTTCAGCAACTTACAGATGGCGTTATTTTCAAACATTTAATCTCCTCCTCAACGGTTGCTCAATCGGGCTTAAGTTATACGAATCTGCCGCATTTGTCAATGGCCGCGGTGTCCTTTCGTTTGCTAAGCAAAAGGGCTCAAAGACAGCTCGGCTTGACGGCGGCGGGCGTGCCCTTCGATTCGATGGTTCAATAATTTTATGTTTTGAATCTACTTTCTTTTGCACACCCAAAAGAAAGTAGCAAAGAAAAAGGTGCCTCGCAGGGGCGAAGGGTCGCAACCTGCGCCGCCCGATAGTTTCAGCGTGCTCGCGCCGACGGTTTTTGCATCACGCAAAAGCGTCGGCGAGAGGCCGTCATCCATGACGGCCTCTAAATTCGCGGCGTGCGCTTATAACATGGCTCTGATTCGCTCCAAAATTTTGCTGTCGACGTAGTTGCGGGCAACGCCTATCGCCGAACAAATCGCCCGCCTGTCGGACGAGCCGTGGCTTATTATACAACAGCCGTCGACGCCCAAAAGCGGGGCTCCGCCGTTTTCCGACACGTCCAGCCGCTTCGACAGGTTGTGAAAGGTCGAATCAAGCAACTCTTTGCCCAAAAGTTTTGCGCCGCCGTTGGCAGTCAATTCCTCAGTCAAAAGCTTCATAATCGTTAAGGCAAGCCCTTCGCCGAACTTCAACACGACGTTGCCGACAAAGCCGTCGCAAATCACCACGTCAAACACGCCGCGCGGAATGTCACGTCCTTCAGCGTTGCCCGCGAAATTTATCGTCTTCAAGCCCTTGAGCAGCTTGTAAGTCTCTTTCGCCTGTTCGTTGCCCTTAGTTTCCTCCTCGCCGATATTCAACAGCGCAACCGAGGGATTTTCAATGCCCAGGACGTGTTCGGCGTAGAACGAGCCCATTATCCCGCTTTGAATCAGATGTTCGGGCTTGCTGTCGACGTTGGCGCCGCTGTCGAGCAAAAGGGTCGTGCCGCGCGGCGTAGGAATGGGCGTGGCAATGGCGGGACGTCCTATGCCGTGAATCCTTTTGAGAATCAGCTGAGCCGCCGCCACCGACGCGCCCGTCGAGCCCGCCGAAAGTACCGCGTCGCATTCGCCGTCCTTTACCATTTTCGTCGCCACGACTATCGACGAATCTTTTTTGACGCGCACGGCATCGGCGGGGTGTTCGCCCATAGTTATGACTTCGCCCGCGTGACGAATCGTTATCGGCAAGCCGCCGCCACCCGCCGCGTCGAGTTCGCTGCGGATTTTGTCCGCGTCGCCGACCAAAACTATTTCGCACGAATATTTTTGCGCTGCCAGAATCGCGCCCTTAATTATTTCCGACGGGGCTTTATCACCGCCCATGGCATCGACTGCTATTTTCACTTTTGCTCCTCCTTGGGGATTAGGATTAGAATTTAGAGGCGCGCAAGGACGCGCGCCGCCGGCAACAGAAACAAGGATGTTTCTTTGCCGGCACAGACGGCTGCGGGTAGGCGCAACGTTTCGCCGACGATGACTTAACGCCCCCGCGAGGCACCTTTTCTTTTTGCTACTTTTTCTTTGGGCGCGCAAAGAAAAAGTAGTTAATAAAAATTGAATTGAACTCATCAACCGCAGTACTGACCAACCCAAAATCTCCGTTCCCTAACAAAAAAAATAAGCAGGTGTTCAATGCCTGCCTAAAATAATTTCCTCCGTCTTCAAGCCGTTTCAATGACTTCTTTCCCGTCATAGTAACCGCATTCCAGGCACACGTGGTGTTGGAGTTTAGGTTCATGGCATCTCGGACATTTTACGTAGTTCGGAGCTTCCAACTTCCAATTGGCACGCCGCCTGTCGCGTCTGCTTTTGCTGAGTTTTCTTTTAGGTGCCGCCAACGCTCACACCTCCTCACGATAGATTTAAATCTTTTAACGCCGCAAGTCGCGGGTCGACGATATGTTTATCGCAACCGCAATCGCCGTCGTTCAAATTCGCGCCGCAAACGGGACACAAGCCCTTACAGTCCGCCTTGCAAAGATTTTTCATTGGCTGAGCGGCAAGCAACTCGTCCCGCAAAAGTTCAGTCACGTCAAGCAAGTCGTCAACCGCCTCCGACTTATCGAACTCTTCGGCGAACTTGTGCACTTGCCTTTCCGTCGCTTGAGTCAAACATCTGTCGCACGTGAAACTTTTTTGACACTCGATGCGCCCGCGAACGACGTAATTCTTGCCCGCGTCCTCGACTTCGCCGAAAATCTTTATATCCGTGAAGTCGTCCAGAGGCTCGCCGAAAAGTTTTTCCGCCGCCGCGCTGAACTCGAAAGGAGCCTTGTCGCCCCTTGCCGTTGGCACTTTCGGCATTTTACAACACCGCCTTTTTTGTGTCAATGAAAATTTTTCAGACCAGCCCGTTGGCAATCATGTATTCGGCGATTTGCAAAGCGTTGAGTGCCGCGCCCTTGCGAATCTGGTCGCCGCAGACCCAAAGGTTCAAGCCGTGTTCAATCGAAAAATCTTTCCGAATGCGCCCGACTTCGACATCATCCTTGCCCGACGTCTCAAGCGGCTGCGGGTAAATCATTTCGGCGGGATTGTCGCTGACTTTGACACCGGGGAACTTTTCCAGAGTAGCGCGCGCCTCCTCGACCGAAACTTCGTCCGCGAATTCGACGTTGACGCTTTCGGCGTGTGAGCGATAGACGGGCACGCGAATCGTCGTGGCGGTGACTTTAAGCGCGTCGTCCTCCATGATTTTCTGTGTCTCGTTGACCATCTTCATTTCCTCTTTGGTGTAAAGATTGTCTTGGAAAACGTCTATCTGCGGCAGGAGGTTCGACGCGATTTGATAATGCTTGTCCAGCTTGGCGACGGGCAAAACTTTCGCCTCGACCTCCTCGCCGCGCGCCAATGCGTCCAGCTGCGATTTGAGTTCGTCCATGCCCTCGCGGCCTGCGCCCGACACCGCTTGATACGTCGACACGACCACTCGCTTGATTTTCGACAGGTTGTAAAGCGGCTTGAGTGCCATGACCATGATTATCGTTGAGCAGTTCGGGTTGGCGATGATTCCTTTGTGCCGTGCGATGGCTTGCGGGTTGACTTCGGGGACGACCAGCGGGACGTTCGGGTCCATGCGGAAGTTCGACGAATTGTCTATGACAACCGCGCCCGCCTTGACTGCCGCCGGGGCAAAGAGTTTGCTCGCCGCGCCGCCCGCGAACAGCGCGATTTTCACGCCGTCGAAGGATTTTTCAGTCGTCTCCTCGACCGTGTAGTCTTTGCCCATGAAATGTATCGTCTTGCCCGCTGAACGCGCGCTTGCCAACATTTTCAGCTCGCCGAACGGGAAATTGCGTTCCTCGATGAGTTTCAAAAATTCTTGACCGACTGCGCCCGTTGCGCCGACTATTGCCGTGTTGTATCGTTTCATTCAATCAGCCTCCGTTTCTGCGCGCTATGATAGCGAATCGGCGGCTGATTGTAAAGAAAAAAAACTAGTCCCTAGTCCCTTGTCCCTAGTCCCTTTGTCAATTATAATCGGCGGCGGAGGTTGATTGCATTGCAAATCAGAATCGCGGGATTGGTGCCCGAAAGCTACGTGGACGGCGACGGGATACGCTATGCCGTTTTCATGCAAGGATGTTTGAGGAACTGCGCGGGCTGCCACAATCCCGACACTCACGACCTGCGCGGCGGACGGCTGATTGACACGGACGAAATTGTTTCCGCGATAAAAAAAAATCCGCTCTTGGACGGAATAACGTTGACGGGCGGCGAACCGCTTTTGCAAATCGCTCCTGCCGTTGAGTTGGCTCGCGCCGCAAAAAGTTTCGGGCTCAGCGTGTGGTGCTACACGGGCTACACTTTTGAGGATTTGCCCGCCGAAGCCGCGCCCTTGCTCGAAAACGTCGACGTGCTCATTGACGGCGCGTTCGTCGAAAGCCTGCGCGATTTGGATTTGCAATTTCGCGGCTCGCGCAACCAACGAATCATTGACGTGAATAAAAGTCGCGTTCAAAATAAAATCGTGCTGTGGTCGGAAATCGGGGGTTAAAGTAATGGGCTTTGGAGAAGTCGGCAGTTCGGTCGGCGAAGCGTTTGAAGGAGTCTTCGTCATGCCGCCCGTTGATGTTATCGTCGGCATGGTCGGCATTTTGTTTTTCGGAGCGGTGCTGGGCGCGCTTATGTACTTGCCGGTCGCGCGGAAGGCGTCGAAGCTGCCGCTGGAATATTTGAGCGGCGAACTCATTTGGCGCATGAGACCCGATTGGTGGATTTTCTTTCTCGGCTGCGTGCTGTTCCTTATCGTCAGTTTCATGATGGTCAGCGGCTACTTGCGGGAGCTGTAAAAAAATTAGGGATTAGTTCAAACGCTAATCCCTATTTTTTGTCCGTAGCTTGATTGAGCCATTCTTTGAGGTAATCGCCGATAGCCTTCGTGATTTGCGATTCGCGTATCGTCTTCGCTATGCTGAACAGTTTCAAGCCGCCGTTGAACACGTATTTGCCGATAAGCTCGCCGATTTTGTCGGCAACCATGCGCGCGATAACGAACAGGATTATCGAAACCTTAATGCCCAAGACCGTCAGCGCGATACCGCCGAACAGCGGCAACAGGAAAATCATCGCCAACTTTATCAGCAGGAAGGAAAATGCCACGCTTACCGCGCCGCGCGCCAAGCGAATGAACATCGGGGCTTTGCTGCGAACGTATTTGCGCGTATCGTCGAAGGCAAGGCGCGGATGCTTTATCGCCCGCACAACGAACGCCGCCGTCCGTTTGGCGTAGAACGTGAAGAATTCGCCGATTTTCTGAATCAGCTTGTTTATGTCCGTCGGAATGCTCGTTACCGTCGCGATTATCATTTGCGGATTGAAGTCGGTGACGAAGCCGCGCATTGAGCTGAAGGCCGTGCCCAAGAACGCGGGCGGCTTGCTCATGTTCGCCACGGCGTCGGGTATCGGCAGGGCGGGTATGAACGCCATCAAAACGTACAGCACGATAGCCAACACGCGTCCCATTATCAAGCCGAGAAAATATTTTATGACGGCGCGAGGGTTGCGCTTGAAGGCGGCGGGGAAGCTCCGAATTCTGCGCGGAACTTTTTTCTTGACTTTGTCGATTTTCTTTTCGTGCCGCTTAGCCTCCGCTTCTTTTTCCGCCTCTTCGCGGGCAAGCTGCTCTTCGTTTTCGACTTCAAGCGAACGAGACAGCCGCATCATTTTCTGGAAGGCGTCGGCAATATTTTGTTCCTGTTCCTTCTGCCGAGCCTCAACCTCTTGGTCGAACGAGCGCGTCACGTTAATCATCTTTTGGAAGGCGTTTTGCAAGTCGGCTGATTTGGTCGTCTGCATCATGCGCTGGAGGGCGCGTTCCAAGTCTGATTGTTTGGTCGTGCGAAGCATTTGCTGAAGATTTTTTTGCAAGTCGCAAGATTTTTTTTCGTTATCGTCCAATCGCGCCACCTCCGCCGAAAAATTTATCGTTCATATCTTAACATAAGCGAACGCCAAAAGCCATTGCAAAAAAAAAGCCGCACCCGCTTGGGGCACGGCATTGATTCAAATCCTTATGGGCTTACAGGTTTTCGATAACGGACTTCATGACGCGGGCAACGTTTTCCTTCGTGAAGCCGAACTTTTCAAAGAGGACGTTGGCGGGCGCAGATGAGCCGAAGCCCTTCATTGTGACGGTCGCGCCGTCAAGCCCTATATATTTTTGCCAGCCGAAGTCGGACGCCGCCTCGACTGCCACGCGCGCCCGAATCGCTTTCGGCAAGACGCTTTCCTTGTAGTCGTCGCTTTGAGCGTCGAAAATTTCTTGGCAGGGCATGGACACGACGCGGACGAAAATTTTTTCCTCGGCAAGCAGGGCTTGGGCGTCAAGAGCCGTCGCCACTTCAGAGCCCGTCGCTATCAATATGCCCGCGCAGGTGCCCGCCGCCTCCGATATGACGTAGCCGCCCTTCAACGCGTCTTTGCTTGAGCCTTTGATTGTCGGGAGGTTTTGTCTCGTCAAGATTAAAGCTGTCGGCGTTTCCTTGGCTGTCGCGGCAAGATACCAGCCCGCCGCCGTCTCGACGGAATCAGCCGCCCTGAAGACGTTCAAGTTTGGTTGAGCGCGCAACATCGCAAGCTGTTCAATCGGCTCGTGAGTGGGTCCGTCTTCGCCTACGCCTATCGAATCGTGCGTGAAAATGTACGTCACGGGCAATTTCATCAACGACGCCAGCCGCATCATCGGCTTCATGTAGTCGACGAAGACAAAGAACGTCGCGCAGTAAACCTTGAGCCCGCCGTGCAGAATCAAGCCGTTGGTTATCGCCGCCATTGCCATTTCGCGGATGCCGAAGTGCAAATTGCGCCCGCCGTAATTGTCCTTGCCGAAGTCGCCCGCGCCCTTCATGACGGTTTTGTTCGAGGGGCCCAGGTCGGCACTGCCGCCGATTAAGTTCGGCAGAATGTCTTTGAGCCGATTGATTATGACGCCCGAACTTGCGCGAGTGGCTTGCGGCTTGTCGTCGAGGGGCTTAAAAATTTCGGCGGCGAGCTTTTCAACGTCGGCGGGCGCGTAGTATTCGTCCCAAAGCTTTTTGTCGTCAGGGAATTTTTCCGCGTAGTCGGCGAAGAGTTTATCCCATTGCGCTTGAGCAGCCGCGCAGGTTTCGGCGAGCTTGCCATAGTGAGCGTAAACGTCGGCGGGGATGAGGAAAGTTTCTTCGGGCTTATCCCAGCCGAGATTTTTTTTGAGCGCGATGACATTTTCTTCGCCGAGTGGTTCGCCGTGAGACGACGCCGAGTCTTGCTTGGGCGAGCCGTAGCCGATATGCGTTTTGACGATAATGAACGACGGACGAGTTTTGTCAGCCTTCGCCTCTTCGATAGCCGCGCCGATTTCAGCGAGATTGTTGCCGTCTTCGACAGTCAAAGTCTGGAAACCGAATGCCGCCACGCGTTGCCGAACGTCCTCCGTGAAGGCGATATCGGTCGAGCCTTCGATTGTGATTCGGTTGCTGTCGTAAAGGACAATCAGCTTGCCGAGCCCGAACGTGCCCGCCAACGACAACGCCTCCGAGGAAATGCCCTCCATAAGGCAACCGTCGCCGCACAGCACGAAAGTATAGTGGTCGACAATCGGGAAGCCGGGCTTATTGAACTTCGCGGCGAGATGAGCCTCCGCCATAGCCATGCCGACGCCCATGCCGATTCCCGAACCCAAAGGCCCCGTCGTAGCCTCAACGCCCGCCGTGTGTCCGTATTCGGGATGACCCGGCGTCAACGAGCCGTCTTGCCGAAAATTTTTCATATCGTCGAGCGTGAGCCCGTAGCCGAAAAAGTGAAGCAACGAATACAGCATGGCCGAGCCGTGACCTGCCGACAAGATGAATCGGTCGCGATTAGCCCACTTTGGATTTTTTGGGTTGTGATTCATGTGGCGAGCCCAAAGTTCGTAAGCGATGGGGGCGGCTCCGAGTGCCATGCCGGGATGACCCGACTTCGCCTTTTGAATCGCGTCAGCCGACAAAACTCTTATCGCGTTGACGCATTTGTTTTCGATGTTCATGATGTTGCCTCCCAAAGTGAATTGATAAGCTTAAAAATATAATGTGACGAGGAATTTTTTCGTATGGCGAGGCGCAAGCGCGAAGGCGTACTAAGAACGACGCCAGGCGGAAAAATAACCGTCACTGTTTGATGCTATCAACAGCCCTTAAAAAGTTTTCAGCACTTCGTAGCGTGTATTGCGTTGCGCGGGGATTCGTCCCGCCGAGCGAATCAAATCAATCATTTTGCGCGTCGACATGTCAAAGGAGGTGCCCGCCGCCCTTACGACGTTTTCTTCGAGCATGATTGAGCCGAGGTCGTCCGCGCCGAAAGCCAACGTCAATTGCCCGATGCGTTCGCCCTGCGTGACCCACGAGCCTTGAATGTGAGCGATGTTGTCAAGGAAAATTCGCGTCATGGCCAGCGTGCGCATGTAATCCTGCGCTGAAACCTTTTCGCCGCCGAGCGCGGTATAGAGCGGCTGATAAGTCCAGGTGATGAAAGCGCGGAAGCCGTCCGTTTCGTCTTGGAGGTCGCGAATTTTTTTCATGTGTTCAAGGCGTTGGGCAAGCGTTTCGCCGAAGCCGATAACCATAGTGGCGGTCGACTTCATGCCGATAGAGTGCGCAGCCCGCATGACGCTAAGCCAATCGTCTGTCATGATTTTTTTTGGGCTTATGCGCCGCCTTATTTCGTCGACGAGAATTTCTGCGCCTCCGCCCGGCAAGCTGTCCAATCCCGCCTCCTGCAGACGTTTGAGCGTGTCGAGGATTGATAAACCTGCGCGGCGCGCGAAGTGTTGAATTTCGGTCGCGGTGAACGAGTGAATCGTTACGTCGAAATTTTTCTTGATGAGGCGGAGCATGTCTTCGTAGTAGCTCAGCGGCAAGTCGGGGTGCAAGCCGCCTTGAATCATGACTTGAGTGCCGCCCGCGTCGACGGTCTCTTGAACCTTGCGCAAAATTTCTTCGTGCGTCAAAAGGTACGCGCCCTGCTGATTCTTTCGGCGGAAGAACGCGCAGAATTTGCATTCGTTTTGGCAGACGTTGGTGTAGTTTATGTTTCGGTCGATGATGAAGGTCGTCACGTTGCCAAAAATTTTTTTGCGTATGGCGTCCGCCGCCTTGCCCAGCTCCAGAAGGTCGCTGCCCGCGAAAAGTTTCAAAGCCTCGTCTTGCTTAAGTCTCAAAGTGATTCGCCTCGCTCCAAAAAAAAGCAACGTGACGTTGCATCCAATGGACGCCCCTCCACGTTGCGCTATTTGAAATTAATTGCCGCGCTTGAACGCAATGCTGCGCATTTCCAGCCGCGTGATTAGAGCCCTGCCGCTTTCCTCAACGCGTCGGCTTTATCGGTGCGGCAACGTGACGTTGCATCCAATTAGCGCGCCGTGGTGTCCGACGACTTTAAAGGTTATCGCCGCGCCGATTCGCAACAGCCAACAGCCCTAAGCTTAGAGCCCCGCCGCTTTCCTCAATGCGTCGGCTTTATCGGTGCGGCAACGTGACGTTGCATCCAATGGACGCCCCTCCACGTTGCGCTATTTGAAATTAATTGCCGCGCTTGAACGCAATGCTGCGCATTTCCAGCCGCGTGATTAGAGCCCTGCCGCTTTCCTCAACGCGTCGGCTTTATCGGTGCGGCAACGTGACGTTGCATCCAATTAGCGCGCCGTGGTGTCCGACGACTTTAAAGGTTATCGCCGCGCCGATTCGCAACAGCCAACAGCCCTAAGCTTAGAGCCCTGCCGCTTTCCGCAGGGCGTCGGCTTTATCGGTGCGTTCCCATGTGAAGTCGGCGTCCGTCCTGCCGAAATGACCGTAAGCCGCAGTTTGCTTGTAAATCGGGCGGCGCAAGTCGAGCATCTTAATAATCCCTGCAGGGCGCAAGTCGAAGTGCTCTTTAACGATCTGTTCAATGCGCGCCTCGTCGATTTTGGCTGTACCGAAACTTTCGACGCGAACGCTGACGGGATAAGCGACGCCGATGGCATAGGCAAGTTGAATTTCGCATTCGTCGGCCAAGCCTGCCGCCACAACATTTTTCGCAACGTAGCGCGCCGCATAAGCCGCAGAGCGGTCAACCTTCGTGGGGTCTTTGCCGCTGAAGGCTCCGCCGCCGTGCCGCGCCCAGCCGCCGTAGGTGTCGACGATTATTTTTCTGCCCGTCAAGCCGCTGTCGCCTTGCGGGCCGCCGATAACGAACTTGCCCGTAGGATTGACGAAAAATTTTGTCTCAGCAGTCAAAAGCTCGGCGGGGACAACTGGCTTAATGACGTATTCAATCATGTCGCGCTTAATCTGCTCAAGCGTCACGTCGGGATTGTGTTGCGTGGAAATGACAATCGTATCGACGGCAACGGGCTTGCCGCCCTCGTAGGCAACAGTGACTTGCGTTTTGCCGTCGGGGCGCAGATAGTCAACCTCGTGCGTGACTTTGCGGACTTCAGCCAAACGGCGGGCCAGCTTATGGGCAAGCGATATGGGCAACGGCATGAATTCGGGCGTTTCGTTGGTCGCGTAGCCGAACATCATCCCCTGGTCGCCCGCGCCGATAGCGTCTTCGACAGCCATTTCGCCTTCGCGCGCCTCAATGGACAAGTCAACGCCCTGCGCGATATCGGGCGATTGTTCGTCCAGGGAAATGAGCACGCCGACGGTCTCGGCGTCGAAGCCGTAAGCCGAATTAGTGTAGCCGATGTCGCGAATCGCTCCGCGAATGATTTTTGCTATGTCGACGTAGCAAGTCGTAGAAATTTCTCCGACGACGTGAACTTGACCTGTCGTGACGAGCGTTTCGCAAGCCACGCGCCCGACGGGGTCTTTAGCGATGATTGCGTCAAGGATACTGTCTGAAATTCTGTCCGCGACCTTATCGGGATGACCTTCCGTCACGGATTCGGATGTGAATAACATTCTGCGCATTCTTATACCTCACTTTCAAAATATGTTGCGTCGACAAGCTAGCACGTTTGATTAGGACTGTCAAGGCGATAGCCGCCTTTTCGTTGGCTAAGCAAAAGGGCTCAAAGACAGCTTTGAAATTCGCGGCGGCGGTCGTATCCTTCGATTCGGTGAGTCATTTGTTCTTATGATTAGGATCTACTTTTTCTTTGGGCGCGCGAATAGTCAAGCTAAGTGCAACGTAGTGGAAAAATATACTTCTGCGGGTGTTCTATAACCCAAACATTTTCTGGGACGGTGATTTAGTTGGTCAACGACTTTTTGTAAGTCTTCCTTGCTAAGGCGCGTGATGCTACCGGCGGAAAGTAGAACTCAACGCCCAACTCCGTCGTTACCTTGCCCTCTGTCAGGGGTTATCGTGTAGAGCGGTTGACACTGAAATACCTCAATGAACGTTTTTGTTCCGGCGTATCCCTGCGTAGATTGCTATCGTCCTGTAACTTATCTGAATCGGATAATTTTCGAGCTTGAGACGATTGGCAATTTGTTCGGGCGGCATTTTTTACGTCTTCGCGTGTAGCGCGCTTGCGCGCTGCTTGGCAAGTATTCACCACCATTACGATAAACATCTTAGCAGGAAACTATGAGCTTTTCATTGTTTTGCACTTACATTGTACATTCGCGCAAGCAAAGAAAAAGTAGATGCTAGACAAAATAATTCTTTGAGAACTTTCTTGCACGGGAAGAAAGGCATCACTTTGACGCTCGCCAGATAAGTATCGCACCCGACAGCAAGCCTATGACGTTCGGAATCCAGACGGCATACATCGGCGGAATGGCTCCGCTACGCCCTATCGCGTTCGCCAACGTCATTATCGCGTAGTAGAGGAAAATTATCACGACGCTAAGCGCGAAACCCATTGACGACGGCGTTCTCGTCGGTTGCAGGCCAAGCGGCACACCGATTAGCGCGAAGATTAAGCTTGCCATGGGCACCGTGATTCGCTGATAAAGTTCCGTCTCAAGCGCGTTGGTGTTGGCGTATTGCGCCTTCATGATTTGAATTTGGTCTTTGAGCTCGCGCATCGTCAATTCCTCGGTCTTTTTCTGTTCGCGAACGATTTGGCGCGGGCTCGCCTTGACGGGCAAAATTTGACGGTCGAATTTCATGGTATGAGTGCGTTGGTCGTCGGCAAGGTCGTAAATCATTCCGTCGTGCATAATCCATTTCTCGTCGCGCCACTCGGCGAAGGTCGCGTTCTCGACGTGCGTAACCTTGCCCTCCTCGTTGAAGACTTGCATCGTCACGCCTTCCAAAATTTCGTCGCGGGCATTGTATTGGCGGGCGTAAATCAGTCGCTCCATCCTGTCGCCCGCCAGCTCCTTGACGATA
Organism: uncultured Selenomonadales bacterium; assembly: GCA_946407095.1. Lineage (GTDB taxonomy): Bacteria > Bacillota > Negativicutes > Selenomonadales > Selenomonadaceae > Quinella. Next base: position 14,986 of record CAMJMR010000019.1, read on the forward strand.
ATGTGGTCTTGCGATTTGAGCTCGGTGTTGCCCTGAATTTCGTAGTAGACGACGTTATTGTAGGCGGTGTTCGACCACGGCACGACGTGTTCGTTGAAGAGAATGGCGCAAACCGTGACGATAAAGCCCAAGACAATCGCGGGGGCGGCAATGCGGCTGAAACTTATCCCGCAAGACTTCATGGCAGTTATCTCGCTTGAACTCGACAGCCGCCCGAAAGTCAGCAGGGTAGCCAACAGCATCGACATTGGGAACGTCCACATGATTATGCTCGGCAACCCGTAGATAAAAATCTTCACCACGGAGGAAAAGCTCGCGCCGTAGTCGGTTATATACTTGGCGATTCTGAAGAGCGTCCCCGAACCAATAAACACCGCCGTGAACGCGCAAATCGCGAAGAGAAACGCTAAGACGACTTCCCGAAAAATATATTTGTCAAGTATTCTAAGGCGCATTCAATGACCTCCTGTTGGGAACGTTGCCCTTTCGCCCGCTTTAAAAGCGGGGGAACAGCGGACGCGCCTCAACGTTCCGACGGTTGAAAGTGGCTGCCCGCGCTTATACGCAACGCTGGCGCATTGCTAGCCTCACAGCTAAGCTTGTCGTGACGGTAGCGCGTCCCTTCGATTCAGCGATTCGATAACTTTTATTTTTTGAAATCAACTTTTCTTTGACCGCGCGAATAGTCAAGCTAAGTGCAACGTAGTAGAAAAATATACTTCTGCGGGTGTTCTATAACCCAAACATTTTCTGGGACGGTGATTTAGTTGGTCAACGACTTTTTGTAAGTCTTCCTTGCTAAGGCGCGTGATGCTACCGGCGGAAAGTAGAACTCAACGCCCAACTCCGTCGTTACCTTGCCGTGAAGTTGAAATTCTCTTCCTCTGTCAGGGGTTATCGTGTAGAGCGGTTGACACTGAAATACCTCAATGAACGTTTTTGTTCCGGCGTATCCCTGCGTAGATTGCTATCGTCCTGTAACTTATCTGAATCGGATAATTTTCGAGCTTGAGACGATTGGCAATTTGTTCGGGCGGCATTTTTTACGTCTTCGCGTGTAGCAAGTATTCACCACCATTACGATAAACATCTTAGCAGGAAACTATGAGTTTTTCATTGTGTTGCACTTACATTGTACATTCGCGTGTCCAAAGACGAACAGTGTGGACGCGGCGCGCTATCTGGGTCAAGACTTCATGCTTGCCAACGCGCATTCTCCGTTGCCAAAAAAGAAAAGGCGTTCATACCGACCACCGCCGAAACGCCCGCGCTTCCCGCAGCCGCTTGTGCCCGCTGTTTAAGACGCGGACGACATCGCTGGCGGCCTCAAGATTCGCGGCGCGCCTTCACAAAGTGAAGTTGCTGCCCAGATAAAACTTTTTGGCAAGCTCGCTGTTGGCAATCACGTCGGCAGAGCCTTCAAGCAAAATTTTGCCCTCGTTTAGGATGTAAGCGCGGTCGACGATGTGCAAGGTCTCGCGGACGTTGTGGTCGGTTATCAGAATGCCCATGCCGCGCTTGCGCAAGTATTTGATAATTTCTTGGATGTCGGCAACCGCCAACGGGTCGACGCCGGCAAAGGGCTCGTCAAGCAAGATGAATTTCGGCTCCAATGCCAAACACCGCGCTATCTCCACACGCCGCCGCTCGCCGCCCGAAAGTTCCGTGCCTTTGCGCGTCTCGACGTGCCGTATGTTGAATTCCCTAAGTAGCTCGTTGAGTTTCTTTTGCCGCTCGGCTTTGTTGAGCTTAAGCGTCTCCAAAATCGCCATGATGTTTTCTCGGACTGTCAGCTTGCGGAAAATCGACGCCTCCTGCGTAAGGTAGCTTATCCCCAACTCGGCGCGGCGATACATCGGCAACTTTGAAATGTTGACGTCCGAAATGAACACGTCACCCGAATCCGGTCGCTCCAGCCCGACTATCATGTAGAACGAAGTCGTCTTGCCCGCGCCGTTCGGGCCAAGCAAGCCGACTATCTCGCCCGTCTCCACCTTGAGCGAAACTTTGTTGACGACCGTGCGCCCTTTGAACGACTTGACTAAATCGCGCGCCTCAATGTTCATTGCTCGTCGCCTCGTCAGCAGGATTAATCGTAACGGTCTCGTCAGCAGATTTTTCGTCGGCGGCGGGCTTATCAATCTGCGCGGCGTCTTCAACGTTTGCGGGCTTATCGTCGGTGGCAACGGGTTTATCAAAAGCTTCGTCGACTGTCGGCAACGTCGGGATGTCAAACTTCGGCACGTCAAGCTTGGGCGTGGTAACCTCTTCGGCCTTCAAGCTCCCGTCGTCGGCAAGGTAAACCGTCAAGCGATTGCCGCGAATCCTGTTGTTGTCCTGATAAGCCCAGGCGTTGCCGCTAAGGACAGCTTTGCCCGCCTCCTTGCCCAGATAGTCGACTTGGTCGCCGCCCGCCTCCATATTCCGCGCAGGGCTCACCAGGTGCGCGTTGCCTCTGCCGATATAGTGTTCGTCGTCAATCCAGCCCTCCATTTGGTCAGCGGTGAATGTCCCGTCGACTTCGCTTTTGGCAACGCCGCCCGTCGGGATGATGAAATGTTTCTTGTCGTCGGGGAAGTAGTCAATGCGCTCGCTGGTGAAAGTGCGCGTGTCGCCGTTGGGATACTTTTCGCCCGGCGCAACCGTCTGCGTCGCGATAACATTGCCGTCCGCCACCATGTAGCCTTGCCCGTTGCTCGTCAGCGCGTTGCAGGTTATGCGCATATCGTCTCGCACGACAATCACGTTGCCGATAAGATGAGCCTGCTTGGTTATCACGTTGAACATGGCATGAAGCCCCGTCGCCCTGGTCGCGCCGTGTTTCAGCAGAATATTGCCCGCCGCCGCCACCAGTCCCGTATTCATGTCGTATTCGACGGCGTCGGCGTTCAGCTCGGATATGGCGTCGGGTTTTTCGTCGGTGCCGTGCTTGACGAAGACTTGACCCGTCGCCGTAGCTTTTTTGGTCGCGGCGTTGTATTCGACGGAATCAGCCTCCAATTCGGAGGGTGCCTCGTCAGCCGCCATTGCCGCCGAACTTATCAGCATTGCCGTCAAGCAAGCCGCGCAGATTTTTTTTAGTGCCATTAAAACTTTCCTCCGCAAAATTTATCACTTGAAAGTCACCACGTTATTGTATCGCCTGTTCCAAAAGCCCAACGGAATTTCGGGACATCCCTTCGCGTTCGGTTGGTCAAGCGGGATTGGCAGGAAAATGTTTTCGTCGTCGACAAGCTCGTAGTTTGAAGTCTTGACGTAAGTCAGCTCAAAGGTGCTCGGAAATAAAATCTTGTCGTCCAAAATCAGAAAAGCATCGTAATTGTTCGGGTGCAGATGAACCAATGAGTGCGTTCGATTTATCTTTTCGACACCGGCAACGACGGCGTTCGTTTGATCCTGCGTTTTCGGTCTGATTACGGAATGAAACTCGAAAACAATCTGGTCAAACTTGTTCAGCGTCTCGGAGGATACCGACTTCAAAAAATTCCACTCTGCGCCGTCGACGTCCATTTTCAAAATCATATTCGACTTGTCCGAGTGCCCGTTCGCCGCCATGAAATGTTCCAGCGTGTTCAAATGTTTTTTCGCATTCTCTTCGCCGTCGATGCCCTCCTTGACGAAATGGAAGCGTTCATTTTCCTGCGGCAAGCCGTCAATCGTCGGGTCATACATAAAAATTTCGTAGCCGCGCGCCGTCATATCCGAATCCCACGAAACGTCGTCGTTGAGCCCGAACGAATAGGCAATGCCGCCGTTGCTTTGGAAGTTGTCGACCATTATGTAGCCGCCGTCGTTTTCCTTGCCGAGGCGCACGAAATTCTTGCCGACAATTTTTTTATCTTGAGTGACCAACGAAGCCGCTCGTAGTATTCGGGCGTGGCGTTAATCTTTGTCAGCGCATTGAAATCGAAATAGGTAACGTTCACTGCGTTTTCCTCCCAAAATTCATTCCGTCGCCTCGTCGTCGTCCTTGACGCCCTTCAAGATTTTGGCGTTGCCCAAAAGCCCGAACTTGCTCAAAGCCGTTTGCGAATAAGCCATATCGCCGTAAGCGCGCAGGTCGTCCTTGGAAATTTTGACGTTGCCCGTGGCGATTAAGGCTCCCTGCTCGGCCAACCAGTCCAGTTTGTCGCTCAAGAGTTCGGCACCGTCGCTGTTCTTGACGACGACATCGCCTTCGACGTGAATGACCTTGTTGACTTGATAGTAGACGCCCTTCGCCGCCGTCAGCTCCCAAGTCTTTTCCTCGTCGGTTTCCTTGTCGCGCTGATAAAATTTCGCCGATACGCCGTCCAGCTCGACGTTTTGCGTCAGCATGTCCAGCCGCATTTTTTCGCACGTCAGCTCCCAAATGATGCGCCCGTCCTTTTCCTCGACAAGCGTGTTGCCCTCATATTCCATGACGGTCGGCGGCTCAAGCTTTTCAATGGGCGGAGGCGTCGGCGGCGTAGTCCTCACTGCCCACACCACGACGCACACAAAAAAAATTACTGCCGTCGCTGCCAAAATTTTTTCTCGTGTGCTCATGTCGTCTCCTCTTTAGGCTTGTGCCGTCCCTTAACCGTGTGGTGCTTGTTAGTCTTTTGCATTTCGGGCGGCGTGTTCCACCGCTTTTGGAACCAGAGCCATTGCGTCGGGTTTTCGCGGATAACTTCCTCCAAAATGCGCGTCATCTTCTCGGTGAAGCGCAACAAGTCGGCGTCGGTGTCGCCCGTGTCCTCGAAGTGCATGGCCTCGCCGATTTTGACAAGGTGTCGCCCGTCCTCCTTGCGCAGGATGAACGCGGGGACTACAGGCGCATTGAATCTTCGGGCGAAGACTGCGGGACCCAGCGGCGTCGAAGCGGTCTTGCCCAAAAATTTTATGAAGGCTCCGCCGGGGCCTGCGTCTTGGTCGGCAAGGAAGCCCAAAATTTTTCCGTCCTTGAGCGCGCGCCCTGCCGCCCGCAGCTCGTTCGTGCCGCGATTGAAAATTTCTACGTGAATCGTCGCCCGCAAGTCGTCAAGTGCCCGCGAATACTGCGCGTTGGGTTGAAGTTTTGCTATGGCGGTAACGGGCATTCCGTTCAGCGAAAAAGCCGCGCTAAGCCATTCCCATGTGCCGATGTGCCCCGTCAATACGACGACGCCGTTATCTTCGTCCAAGGCCGCCCGCATTCGTTCCAGGTGGTCTATTTCTATGTAGTCCGACAAATTTTTTTCGTTGAGGTTGGGCATGTAAAAAATATCGAGCATGTTGCGCGCCAAGTTGACGAACGACGCCCGCACGAGTTTACGCGCCTCCGCCTCCGAAATGTTCAGCGCAGGCATCATTTGCGCGACTGCCCGCTCCCGCTGCTTTTTGACCAGCAGATAATACAAATTCCCAAGCACGCGTCCCGCGAACAGCAGCACGTCGTAGGGCAACAGCCGTATTATTCTGCTAAGCATCATCAGCGCGTTGTAAAGCATATTTTCCTCCGTTTTAGCTTTCAGCTTTCAGGGTGTGTTGGTAAATTGAATTTGTCGTTTAGAATCTACTTTCTTTGCTTGCCCAAAGAAAGTAGCAAAGAAAAGGCACCTCGCGGGGGCGTAAAGGTCGTAACCCGCGCCGTCCGATATTTTCAGCGTGGCTGCGCCGACGGTTTTTGCATCACGCAAAAGCGTCGGCGGCGGGCGCGCGTCCATGCGCGCCCTTTTAATGTGCGTGTCGATTTTAACTGCTCTTACATGACGACGACTTGACCGTTGAGGACGTAGCAAGTTTTCTTCGTCGGCATGGCGAAATTTTTTTCAGCCGCCAAGTCGACAAGCTCACGGTAAAAAGTTTCGGTGTCGGCGTTCTCCAAGACGTGAGCCTTATACATGAGCGATTCCTTCCGATATTCTTCGACGGGGAACACCGCCGCGAAGTCGTCAAGCTTGCCCATAATCTCCAAAGCCAACATCGTCCGCAAACACTTTGAGCACTTGCCGCAATTCGTAGAGTCCGCGCCCTTCTGAAGCAGGCAAACGTTCAAATATTTTCGCGCAACGTCCCAATCGGTCATGGCGGCAATTTTATCGACGCGCCGCCGCTGACAGCCGTCGACTATCAATTCGGTGCGCTCGGTCTGAATCAGCGGGATAAGGTACGAATCGCACGCCGTCGCCAAGTCGTTGTGATGAGCCCTGTCGCCGTAGTCCTTTATGCCCTGATAGCTGCAGCCGCTGGGAATGTAGTAGCGTTTGACGGCGTTCTGCAAGCTGAGCACGCAAGAATACATCGACAGGAACAGCAGGGTAACTTTGTTGTCTTCGCGGCGGAAGCTGTGGAAATTCGTATCAATGACGATTAGCGGCAAGTTCAATTCGTTGGCAACGGCAATGGCGCGCCGAACTCTGCTGCCGAAGACGATTTGCGTGTCGGGCGAATCGTATTTGCCGTGAGAGCCGCAGTTGAAAATGAACAGCGAATTTATTCTGTAATCGGGGTCGGTCTCCTTGACGAAGCGGTCTTGAACCGTCGACAGCGAATCGACGCCGCAAGATATGCCCGTGCCGATTAAAAGCCCGTTGCCCTTTGTCGTCGCGTAGCCGTCAACGATAACTTCGACGGGCGCGAGCAAATCGGAAAAGTCGCACAAAATTTTTTGAATGTACCATTGCGCATTCTTGAAGAGCTTTTTGGAAACGTTGCCGCGAATCTTCAGCGGCGTCTTGTGATACATCGCCAAATGCAGACCGACAAGGAAAAACGCGTCGTAGGTATCGTCAGAAAACATCGCGCCGTAGTCTTGCCTTATCTCCAGGTAAAGCGTGTCGGCGGGGTAAGCGGCGTACACGTCGACGAATTTTATATCCGCCTCCAAGCGAATGCCTTTCCCGTTGGCGACAGCGTATTTGCGCAAGCCGGAAATTTCTATCATCGTCAAGCCTCCCTACTTTTAAAAAGTAGCAAACAGCGAACGCGCTCCAACGTTACGACGATTGAAATTAACCGTCCGCGACGGAACGCAACGCTGGCGCATTGCTAGCCTCGTCACATATATATCAAGTCTTCGCCCAACAGGTAAGCCTCTCGCTTCTCCGGCATGGGGAAATTGTTTTCCCGCGCAAAGTCGACGTTCTCCGTCTCGAAGGGGTCTTTGCCGTAATTTTTCAAGCAGTGGATTTTGTAGCGGAAGGAAAGCGCGTGGTACTTTTCAATGTCGAACACCGCCACGAAGTCGTCAAGCTTGCCCATAATCTCCAAAGGCAACAGCGTCCGCAAACACTTGCCGCAACCTCCGCAATTTGAGCCGTCGGGCGTGTATTGCCAACAGACGTTCAGATATTTCCGCGCAATGTCCCAATCGACGATATTTTTCAGCTTGTCGACGCGCCGATATTGGCAACCGTCGATAATCAGCTCGGTGCGTTCCGTTTGAATCAGCGGGACAAGATACGACTCGGCAAAGCCCGACATGTCTCTGTTGTGATAGTGGTCGTTGAATTGCTTAATCTCCTGATAATTGGTGCCGCTGGAAATGTAGTAGCGCGAAACGGCATTGCCCAAACTCAACGCGCAAGAGTAGACCGCGATAAAGTTCAGCTTGTTCATGTCGGCAAGCTTGCGGAAGGCGTGCAGGTTTGAGTTCAGGTAGTAGCAGGGCAAACCCAAATCCTTGGCGGCGCGTTTGCCGGGCTCGTTGCGGTTGAGCGTCAGTTCAAGCCATTGCGGGTCGCCGAATTCGCCGAAGATGCCGCAGTTGAAGTAGAACAGCGCGTTGATTCGGAAATTGGCGTCTCGCTCGCGGATGAAGTGGTCGTAAATCGTCGACAACGAATCTACGCCGCAAGATATGCCCGTGCCGATGAGTTTGCCGCGTTTCTTCGGCGGAGGGATAAAGCCGTCGACAGTGAAGTTTATCGGCGACAAGCCGTCGTAGAAATCGCACCAAATCTTTTGGACGTACCATTTGATATTTTGGTAGAGCTTGGCGGAAATGCGTCCGTGAATGTGCAGGTCTTGCTTGTGAAGCATGGCAAGGTACAGCGGAATCAAAACGAACGCGTCACAGGTGTCGTCGGCAAGCATGTAAGAAAATTTCTTGTCAATCTCGAAGTAAAGCGTCCGCTCGGAATAGGGCGACTCCATGTCGGTAAAATTTATGTCGACCTCAAGACGCGTCAAGTCTCCTCGTGTGTACTTGCGAAGATTGGAAATTTCTATCATGGCTCAGCCTCCTGTTGGCAATTAAGTTGTCGGCTCTGATTCGGCGTTTCAATGGCTTTAATGTTTAGGATCTACTTTCTTTCACCGAGGAAAGAAAGTAGCAAAGAAACTCGCCTCGCAGGGGCAGATATCAATCGTGGACGAAGTGTCCGCGCTACCCGAAGCCGCTCGTTGCCGCTCACGACGCATCACGCGTCGAAACGCGGCACGGGGCGCGCGTCCATGCGCGCCTCCTTACTTCAGCAAATCATTGATTCATGGCCGTCAATTCCTTGTCGTCGAATTCGGGCGCGGTGTAGCGTTCGATAATCCCCGCCCAAAATCCTTTTGCCTTCAAAATAAATTCTATGACCTCGCGGACGGCTCCGTGCCCGCCGAAATTGTTCGATACGAAGTGCGCGCGCTCGACGACTTCAACTGCAGCATCGCCGACCGCCGCCCGAAAGCCCACTTGCACGAAGACGGGTAAATCAATCACATCATCGGCAACGTAGCAAATTTCCTCGTCTTCAAGCCCGAATTGCGCCTTGATTTGCTTGTAGGCGTCGCGCTTGTTCATTTGCCCTTGGACGACGGCGTCAATCTTCAGCTCGGCGGCTCGCCACGTCGTAATGACGGACGTCCTGCCCGTGATTATCGCCGACTTAATTCCGCACGAGTGCGCAAGCGTTATCCCAAAGCCGTCTCGGCAATGAAATGCCTTGAACAGCTCGCCTTCCGCTCCGTGATAAATTCCGCCGTCAGTCAGCACGCCGTCCACGTCGAAGATTATCAGCTTGACGTTCTTCGCTCTCTCGACGGCATCGCCCGAAATTTTCATGTCTCTTCCTCCGAATGTCCTTTAATTAACTGATTAACTACTTTCTTTCAGCGAAGAAAGAAAGTAGCAAAGAAATTCGCCTCGCAGGGGCGGAAGCCGACCACTTGTCCAACGCCCGCGTCCCAGTCAGCCGTGTGTGCGCCGCTACTTCGCATCACGCTCAGTACGCGGCGCGGCCGTCATCCATGACGGCCTCCGTCCCCTGCAACGTCTTCGTTAATTTACCAACAGCCCTTAATGCCTTAAACGACTCCTTGCCGTAGTAAATCGGTCAAGTGAATCATGCCGACGGGATAATTGTTGGCGTCAATGACGGGCAAAACCGTGACGGGGCGCGGCTTATGCTTTTCCATGACAGACAACGCCGCAGCCGCCAACTTGTCGGCACTGATTATCAACGGCGTCTTGAACATGATGTGCTCGACGGGCTCGTCAATGAAGGAACGCTTTTTCTCCAAGGCGCGGCGGATAATCCCGTCAGTGACAAGCCCGACGAATTTATTGCGCTTATCGACGACCGACACCGCTCCCAAGCCCTTAGCCGTCATCTCGAACAGCGCGTCCTTAGCCGTCGCTCCGACTTTGACAATCGGGTTATCGTCGCCGCTGTGCATTACGTCGCCGACCGTCAGCAAAAGTTTTCTGCCCAACGCGCCGCCGGGGTGGAACAAGGCAAAATCGTTCGACGTAAATTTTTTCTCCGCCATCAAAGCCATAGCCAACGCGTCGCCCATAGCCAAGGTCGCAGTCGTCGAAGCGGTCGGCGCAAGCCCTAACGGACAAGCCTCGCGTTCGACGCCGATGTCAATGAAGTAGTCGCAATTTTTGCCCAGCGTCGAAGAGCGTTTGCCGCACATGGCGATAATCCCCGCGCCGATTCGCCTCACGACGGGCAGGATGTTCACAATCTCGGACGACTCGCCGCTGTTGGATATGGCAATCAGTACGTCGTTTTCGGTCAGCATTCCCAAGTCGCCGTGATAAGCCTCGGCGGGGTGCATGAAAAATGACGGCGTGCCCGTCGACGAAAGAGTTGCCGCGATTTTCCTGCCGACGTGACCCGATTTGCCCATGCCCGTCACCGCCACGCGCCCTCGACAGCTCATAATGCTTTCGGTAGCCGCAATAAATTCGTCGTCGACGCGGGCAATCAGAGCCTCGACCGCCGCCGCCTCAATCTTTAAAGTCTCAATCGCTTTTTCTTTAATCATACTGCCTCCAAAGTTTTCGTGACGTTGTGAACTGCCAACGCGTCCGTCAAAAGTTTTTCCAGTTCGTCAAGCGGAATCATGTTCGCGCCGTCCGAAAGACCCTCGGCGGGGTTGTCGTGCACTTCCAAAAACAAACCGTCGACGCCGACCGCGCAGGCCGCCCTAACCAACGGCGCAACGAATTCCCTTTGCCCGCCCGAAGAACTTCCCGCGCCGCCAGGCAACTGTACGCTGTGCGTGCCGTCGAAAATCACGGGGCAACCGAAGCCGCGCATTATCGGCAAGCCGCGCATGTCGACGACCAGATTGTTGTAGCCAAACGACGTGCCGCGCTCGGTCAGCAAAATTTTTTCCGTTTGACTGCGCAACTTCTCGACGACGTTAATCATATCCCGCGCAGAAAGGAATTGCGCCTTCTTGACGTTGACGACCTTGCCCGTCTTGGCGGCGGCGATAAGCAAATCGGTTTGCCTGCAAAGGAACGCGGGTATCTGCAGAATGTCGGCGACCTCGGATGCCTGCGCGGCTTGATGAGTTTCGTGAATGTCCGTGACTATCGGGACGTTCAGTTCGCGCTTAATGGCGTCCAGAATCTTCAAGCCCTCGACGAGGCCGGGGCCGCGATAGCTTTTGATTGACGAACGATTTGCCTTGTCGAACGACGCCTTGAAGACGTACGGGATGCCCAACTTGTCGGCGATTGCTTTGGCGCGTCGACCAATCTTCAAACTGCGCTCAAAGCCCTCAAGCACGCACGGACCCGCAAGCAATACCAACTTGCCGCCGCCAATCTCAATGCCTCCAACCTTAACCGTGTTCACGACGCTTCCTCCTGTCGATAGATTTTATTGACGAGTTCCAAATCCTCTGCCGTGTCGACGCCCACGAATCGGCACGAAGACTTTATCACGCGGATTTTGTAGCCGTTCTCCAAGGCGCGCAACTGTTCGAGCGATTCGACTTGCTCAAGCGGCGTCGGCTCCATTTTGGCGTAAGTCAGCAGAAAATCGCGGCGATAAGCGTAAATGCCAATGTGCTTGAAGACGGCCGCCTTGCCCGCGTTGCGAGGGTAGGGAATCAGCGAGCGCGAAAAGTACAGGGCATTGCCTGCGCGGTCGACGACGACTTTGACGTTGTTGGGATTTTGCATTTCGTCAGCAGCGGTGAGTTCGGTGGCGACGGTTGCCATTTGAAGAGCGGCGTCGTTTGAGAATTCGGCGACAAGCTCATCAATCAGCGCGGGCTCAATCAGCGGCTCATCGCCCTGCACGTTGACGATAACATCGGCGTCAGGGAATTTCGTTGCCACTTCGGCGAGGCGGTCGGTACCGGTCTTGTGGTCGGCGCGCGTCATCATTGCCTGCCCCGAATGCTTTTCGACGGCTTGAAGAATTCTTTCGTCGTCGGTAGCCACGATAACTTCAGCCACGGACGCCGCACGACTTGCCCTTTCCCATACGCGACAAATCATCGGCTTGCCGCAAATATCTTTGAGCGGCTTACCGGGCAGGCGCGTCGACGAGTAGCGGGCGGGTATCACGCAAATGGTTTTCATATCATAACCTCCAAAAATTTTAAGGTTTGTTGCAGAAGGGAGGCGCGCATGGACGCGCGCCGCCGGCAACAAAAACATGGAAGTTTTTTTGCCGGCACGGGCGATTTCGGGTTGCGCGGACGTTTCGTCAACGGTTAGTATCCGCCCCGCGCGTAGCGGTGGCTTTCTTTGCTACTTTCTTTCGCCGGTGAAAGAAAGTAGTTAATCAACTTAAAAGCTATTGAACCGCCGAATCGAAGGGACGCGCCCGCCGTCTTATCCTAGCACAATCGGCAAAGCGCGGCAATAAACGGCTTTAATAAACTTTTCAGACAAAGTTGGTATAGTGGCAAAAATTTTGGCGGAGGGGGGTCACGACTTGAAGGATATGAAGAAAAAAATTTTCGCGGGAGTAATTTTTGGAGCACTGATAAGCGCGACGTTGACATTGGTACTTGTCTGCTTGCTTTTGGGCATAACCTCGACGAATGCGCTCGACCTCGGCAGATTCTTCGTTGCGCTGCGATTTATTGAAAGCAATTATGTTCAAAACGTTGAGCGTCGACAATTAATCGACGGAGCGATAAGCGGCATGGTCAATTCGCTCGGCGACCCGCATTCGATTTATCTTGCGCCGCAACTCTACAGCCAGCTGCGCGCCGAAACGACGGGTGCCTTCGGCGGAATAGGCGTGTACATGGGCTTCAAAAACGGCGGCGTGCAAGTCATGAGCGTCATTCCCGACGGACCGGGGCAACGCGCGGGTCTTCAAGCCGGCGACGAAATTTTGGCGGTGGACGGTCAGCCCGTCGAAGAAATTTCGCCAGCCGAAGTTGCGCTGAAGATTCGCGGACAAATCGGCACGCCCGTTGAGCTTTTGATTCATCGCGAAGGCGCGGAGGATAAGACTTACAACTTGACGCGCGAAAACATTCACGTCCAGACGGTGGCGGGCACAATGCTTGACGACCGCCTTGCCTACGTGAAAATTTCCAACTTCAGCGAAAACACGGGCGACGAATTCAAAACGAAGCTCGGCGAACTGGAACGCGCGGGCATGAAGGGCTTTATCCTCGACTTGCGACAAAATCCCGGCGGCGTCATAACCGGTTGCATCGAAATTGCTCAACAGCTCGTGCCAGCCGGAACTATCGCCTCGGTGATTAAGCGCGACGGCTCGAAGGAAGTTTACACGTCGAATTTGGCGGCGGCGAAGTTCCCTATCGTCGTCCTGATTGACCACAACAGCGCAAGTGCCTCCGAACTTTTGAGCGGTGCCCTGCAGGACACCAAGGCGGCTCTTGTCGTCGGCGAAACTTCCTACGGCAAAGGCTCCGTGCAGACGCTGATTCCCATGGCGCACGACGACGGCTTGAAGCTGACGATTGCCAAGTACTACACGCCAAGCGGGCGGTGCATTGACGGCGTCGGCATTGAGCCCGATGTCGAAGTCAAATCGCCTGCAGTAGTTCACCCCATGTACGACTTGAACCTTGACGCGCAAAACGACCCGCAACTCGCCAAGGCAGAAGAGCTTTTGACTCGGCAAGTCGACGCGGGCAAAATTCTTTTCACCGATAACTTTTGGAAGGCCGATTCGTAAGCAGAAAACCGCTTTGCGTCTTGAAGCGCGGGAGGAAAATCATCTTGACAAATGCCCGCAGTAGAATAGAATGTCGAACATAAATTGACAGATTTTATCGTAAAAGAGGGGTCGCCATGCTTCAGAAACTGATAAACAAATTGAACGACTTGCGGCCTCGGCAGCTGGCTATGCTGGCGGTCGGCGCGGCAGTGCTGATGTTCATTACGGTCTATTTCGGCATGAGTTTGCTGACAAAGCAAGAAATTATCGTTCAGCCCGAAACGCCTCCGCCGCCTCCGCCCGTGGAGGAAAAAGTTGCGGTCGTCGTCGCCAAGACAAGTATCCCGCCGCGCACGCGCATTCAAGAAACCATGCTCCAAATGAAGGAATTGCCGCCCGAATTGGTGCCCGAAGGCGCTATTAAAAGTTTCAGCGACGTGCTGAACGTTCAGGTCAAAGTTTCCATTTTCCCCGGCGATGTGCTCACGATTCAAAAGGTTTTCGCCGATAAAAGCGCGGAGGGCTTCGTCGGGACAATCCCGCCCGAATGCCGCGCAGTTTCCATAAACGTAAACGAAATTACGGGCGTGGCGGGCTTCGCGAAGGCTGGCGACTTCGTCGACTTGATGCTCACGGAAAAAAGCGACTACAGCGCGACGACCACCATTATCCTGCAAAACGTGCAGCTCCTCGGCATAAATCAGGATATGGGCAACAGCATGCTTGATACGGGCAGCGGCTCGGCGATAAGCAACCCGACTATCGCGACGTTCGCGCTCTACCCAGACGACGTGCTGAAATTAATTTCCGCGTCGAAGCTCGGCGATATCTACATGTCACTGCGCCCCGCCAATCCTTACAACAATTACGTCGACAAGGTAGAGTATACGATTGAATCAATCAACGCGCCGCCCAAACCGCAGCCTGTAGTCGTTCCTGCCATCCCCGATGCAAATCTGCCGCAATTACCCAACGGATCCGTGACGTTGCCCACGCCGAAAATCGAAATCATTCAAGGCGACGAAATTGTTCAGAAGGTGGTGGAGGCTCCCGTTATCGTGATGCCTTCAGACAGTAGCTCGCCGACGGGTACCAATCCTCCGTTGCCCGTCATACCTTCGCGCCCGTCAGCACCCGTTCAGGCCTCGCCTGCCTCGGCGGCTCTGGCGGACGTGCCTTTTGCCAATTCTCGCGTCATCGCGGGCGGCAATCGTTAATGTTGAGGACTTATCATGAATCATTCATTCTTAAAAAATTTTTTCTTGACGGCGGCGGCGTTTTCTTGTCTCGCGTCGACCGCGCAGGCCATGCCCGAAACTTTAAGCATAAATCTCAAAACGTCTCACTACATGGATATGAAACAGCCCGTCAAGCGAATCGCCGTAGGCAATCCGACTGTGGCGACGGTCATTCAGTTGCCGGGCTCGGTCAGCGAATTTTTAATCGTTACTAAAGAAAATCCCGGCTCAACCGCGCTTTACGTCTGGACTGCCGACGGCACTCGTCACGAATATCTGATCGTCGTCACGCCCGAAGACCCGGGGCAAGCCATGCTTATCGAACAGGCTATCGGGCTCCCCGATGTTCACGTCAAAATGGTCGGGCAACGCATCCTGCTCACGGGCACCGTCGAAAATCAATACGAAAAAAATTACGCGCTTCAAACGGCGCGGCTTTTCGTCAATGCAGGCTCGGACAGCAGTTTGCTTGTCGGCAGCGGCTTCGATATGGACTTGGAAACCGATACCGCGCAGAGTGCAGAGAGCGGCAGGTCGGGCACGCTTGAGGCAAGCAAATCCGAAACGAACGGTCAAATCATTGACTTGTTGCAAATCCGTCACCCGACGCAAATTCGCCTTGAGGCTCAAATCATCGAAATCAATTCCGACAACGCGAAGGACTTGGGGCTTCAATACGGCACGAGCGGCAGCGGCGGCGTCTTCAGCTTCGGCGAAGGCTATACCGACCGCTTGCACACCTCCGTAACGGAAACTTGGACGGAAAGCGGCTCAGGTGCTTACAACAGCGGCAATTCCAACACTTTCAGCGGCAGTGCTAACGATTCTTACAGCGGCTCCAACACGAATTCTTACAGCGGCGGACGAACGAATTCCTACAGCGGCTCCACTTCGAGCGATTCGGGCAACAGCTACACCACCGGCTACAACAATTCCTATACCAACGGCTACAGCGACTCTTCCGGCAACGGCTACAACAACAGCTACAGCGGCAGCAGGAATGACGCTTACAACGACAGCCTCAATCAGCAATTCAGCCGCGTGATAACGTCGTCGTGGAACGATATGGTTCAGTTCAGCAACAACCCGCTCAAGTGGATTGGTCAGCACTTCGCGCCCGTCAATGCCACGCTTAACCTTTTGGTCACGCAGAACAAGGCAAGAATTCTTTCGCGACCGAGCGTCATGACATTAAGCGGCGAGCAGGCGACGATTCAAATCGGCGGCAAAATCCCCTACGAAACGACAAGTGCCGTCGGCTCTTCCAACGTCTCCTTTGAAAATTACGGTATCATTTTGCAATTCAAGCCCATCGTCGACGCGCAGAATCGAATCAACTCAATGATTCACGCCGAGGTCAGCAATATCAGCGGGCAAGCAGTCAACGGCAGACCGATTATCTCCACGCGCAGTGCCGATTCGGTTATCAGCTTGAATTCGGGCGCGCCCGTCGTTATCGGCGGACTGATGGACTCATCCGAGACAAAGACCGTTGAAAAAATTCCGTTCCTTGGCGATATCCCGATTCTGGGCGAATTCTTCAAGCACACGTCAAAATCCAGGGACAAGCGCGAAATTATAATCGTCGTGACGCCCTACCTTGTCGGCGAGGATGAAATTGCTCAAACGCCGATGTCCAGACCCATGCGCGAATGGATCCTTCAAGAGTACGATTATCGTCAAGCAATGGAAAACGTCGACATGACCAGACCTTACGAAGAGCCCGAACTTGTCGACGAAGCGCGCGATAAAGATTCGGATAGAATTTTGCCGCCCAGCCGCCTCAAGCCCAAGACGGACAAGCTTGACGAAAAATCCGACGACGAGTCCGAAGACGACAACACCGTTTACATTGCGCCCGAAAAAGCGGAAGATCCCTTTTAATTAGGAAGACGTTGCAGGGGACAGAGGCGCGCATGGACGTGCGCCGCCGGCAACAAAAAGCAACGTGAACGTTGCATCCAGATTGCGCGTTGAAAATTGTCGACGGCTATAGGGTGTCGCCACGCCCTTACTGTTCCCCCGCTTTCAAAGCGGGTTTTTGCCGGCACAGACGGTTTCGGGTAGCGCGGACGTTTCGGCGGTGGTCGGCTTCCGCCCCTGCGAGGCGGGTTTCTTTGGCAACGTGACGTTGCATCCAGATAGCGCGTTGAAAGTCGTCGACGGCTTAAGGGAGAACGCCGCGTCCCAACTGTTCCCCCGCTTTTAAAGCGGGTCTTTCGCCGGTGAAAGAAAGTAGATTTAACTGCCAACAAACACTTATGGAACGGAGGGAATTTTATGGCAGTCGCAACACAAAATTCTATCGAACGCGGCAGCGTTATAATCAGCGTATTCAGCACGACGCCCGGTATCGGCAAAACCATTATCGCCATTAATTTGGCGGCGGGCTTGGCGCATGAAGGGTACAAAGTCTGTCTTGCCGACCTCGATTTGCAATTCGGTGACGTGTTGAATTACCTGAAACTTTCCTCCGTCAACACGGTTGCGGGTGCTCAACGCGCCATGCTTGACCACCCCGACAAATTTCGTATCGGCGATTTTCTTATGGAATACAATCACAGCGGCGTAAGCTTTTTCATTTTGCCCGCGCCGCTCTACGTCTATGACGCCTATCAGACCGACATTCAAATCGTCTCCGATATCATCACTCACCGCCTGAATTACTTCGATTACGTCGTCCTGGATTTGAATTCCATGTTCAGCGCGCTGAATTTGGCCATGCTAGACGTAAGCACGGTTATAAACTACGTCGGCGTTATTGACTTCCTGCCCGCACTAAAAAATTACAAAATCGGCTACGACACGCTGATTCGCTTTGAATACGAGGAAAGTAAGATTCGGCTTGTCGAAAACCGCGCAGATTCGCAGAAACTGATTGAGGGCAGCGACGTCGAAAGACTTTTGGGCGAGCCGTTCTATCACCGCCTGCCCAACGATTATCCTTCCGTCAACAAGTCAATCAACACGGGGCAGCCGCTGATGTTCGCCGCGCCCGATTCCAAGCTGACCAAAAGCTTCGATGCGCTTGTCGGGCTCTACACCAATCGCCAAGGCACCGGCAAACCCGCAACGTTGACTGACGGCGGCGGGTTCTTCGGCGGTATCAAAAAATTTTTCGGCTTCTGAAGTTTTGAGTTAGGGCATGTTGGTAAGGAACAAGTTGCAAAGGACGAGGCCGCCCATGGATGGGCGGCGCGAACGCTTACCAGCGCGCGTTCGCCCACTTGAAACCTGGAAGGTTTCATAGCGGCACGAGCGGCTTCGGGTTGCACGGGCGTTTCGGCGGTAGTCGGTATCCGCCCCACGCGCAGTGGTGGCTTTCTTTGCTACTTTCTTTCGCCAGTGAAAGAAAGTAGTTAAACTGATTTAAAAGTCATTGAAACGCCACGTCGGAGCCGACAACTTGCCAATACACCCCTTGTCCCTTAGGAGGTTTAAGCTGTGGCTTATCGAGTCATAATAATCGAAGACAATCAAGACCTTTTGGACGACATGGTTGTTACGCTCAGGCGTTCGCCCGATTTTGAAGTCGCGGCAACCTACAAGAACGCCAACGCCGCGATTAATCCGTCGTCGATGTTCCACCCCGACCTGTTCCTTATGAACGTTGAGGATGACGATTCCATTGAAATTATTCCTGATTTCGTAGCCCGTTTCCCCGGCGCGTTTATTCTCGGCATGATGAGCAATTGGGATGCGCTCACTGCCCGCAACGTCATGCAGGGCGGAGCAACGGGTTGCATTCTAAAGCCCTTCACTGCCAAAGACGTCCTGGAATATCTGCAACTCTATTCCGCGCGCGGTCAACGCAAACCTGCGCGGCTAATCTCGTTTTTCAGCCCCAAGGGACGCGCGGGCAGGACGACACTCGCGGCGATTCTTGCGCTGTTGCTCGCCGAAAAGACCGGCGAACGCGTCGCGCTGATTGATGCCGATTTGCAATTCGGAGACTTGCCGATTTTCTTCGACGTGGAGCCCAAACGCACCGTCGTCGACGCCACGCAGGATATCGCCTTGCTGACGCCCGTGACGTTCGCGCCGTATTTCTTCCCGATTAAAGACGGCGTTTCGCTCTTGAGCAGCCCCGAACGTCCCGAATATGCCGAACTCGTCGCGCCCGAAGCTTTAACCGATGTCGTATTGATGTCGGGCAATATTTTCCGCTACGTCCTTGTCGACTTGCCCGCGGGTTTCAATCCCATTACGCTCAACATCTGCCGCATTTCCGACGTCGTCTTCGTCACGACGATGATTAACAGCGGCTTTGAAGTCAACCACACTCGCAAGACCATGGAAATGTTCGCCGCGCAGGACGACGGCCGCCGCAAAGTTCATACGGTGTTCACGCGTGTCAATCCCTTCACCGAAGAAGAACGCCTGAAAATTTCGCTTAACCTCGGCTTCCCCGTCGACGTGATGATTCCGAACGAATACCGCATGATTTCCGTCGCCAACAGCGGACGCCTCGCCAAGGGCTTGCCAATGGATACTCTGCTCATGAAGACGATTAGCGGCATGGCCGACAAAATCATTGACGCGGGCGATAAAGCGGCGGCAGCAACGTAACTTGTTCCTTGTTCCTAGTTCCTTACAGGAGGCAATTACCGTGATTGTCTTAGTGGCGTTTTTGTGTGCATTGGAGTTTTTCCTGGTCGTATTCTTCGGGCTGATGTTCTTCAGGCAAAATCGCAGCTTAAATCTGTTGCACCGCTTGCGCCGCCACGTCGACGACGACTCAAACCGATTCCAACAGAGCGAAGACATCTACCGCCGCGCTATCAAACTGCTAAAGCGCACCGCAAAACCGCTCGGCAGATTCAATTTCACCAAAAGCCTCGACTTCAAGTTGCGGCAGGCGGGCATTCCGCTTTTCGGCGCGGAATTCATTATCGTTTCGCTTATCTGCGCATTCTTGGGCGTCATCCTGCTTTACGTCATTACGCTCAACGTTTCAATCGCGATGGCAACGGGTTTCGCAATACCGTTGCTCTTATGGCTGTGGGTCGTGGTTTTGGTTAATCGGCGGCGCAAGGCTTTCACCGAACAGCTCGGAGATTGCTTGACGACGGTCGCCAATGCATTGCGGGCGGGCTACAGCTTCCAGCAGGCAATGGACGTTGTCGCGAAGGAAATGGAGCCGCCTATCAGCACCGAATTTGAACGCATGTCAACTGACGTGGCAATGGGCGTGACGCTCGAAGACGCCATGGAGCAAATGAACAAGCGCGTCGGCAGTGCTGACTTTGACTTGGTCGTCACGGCGGTTTTGATTCAGCGCGAAATCGGCGGCAACCTCGCTCAAATCCTCGACACCATAAGCGAAACCATTCAAGAGCGCATCCGCATGAAACGCGAAATAAACGCGCTCACCGCGCAGGGCAGATTTTCCGCCGTCGTCCTGCTCATGTTGCCTATCGTCGTCGCCGTCTTCTGCTGGATTTTCAACCACGAACAAATGCAACTCTTCGTCACCGAGGAGGTCGGCCATATCGCTATCGGCGTCGCCATAGTCTTGGAGATTCTCGGCTATATCATTATCCAACGAATCGTCGACATTGAAGTATGAAAATATTATGAATTAAGATTTCATTAAGTACTTGCATTTTTCCGCGCAAGGTGTATAATACACATGCTTGAGTAATGATTAAGCACGTGATTAATTAAATCTCAAGAAGGAGGAGATAATCGTGTTACAGTACATCACTAAGCTTCTCAAGAAGCTCAAGAGTTCCGAAAAGGGACAAGGCATGGTCGAGTACGCGCTCATCATCGCTTTCGTCGCGGCAATCGCCATCTTCGTCCTCAACGGCGGCCTCAGGAGTGCAGTCAGCAGTGCCTTCGACACCGCAAGCCAGGCAGTCAACAGCGCGGCAGCTGTGTCCACCTCTAAATAAGTCAAAACTGACGGCTGATTAAGCTCTGTTGACGGAACTCACAAAAACCAAGACGGCGGGTCAATTCTGCCGGAAAACCAAGAACGACTAACCTAAACGAAAGCAAAACAAGGAAGCGGCGATAATTCTCCTGCCTGCAACGGGCTACGGGAAATATCGCCGCTACTTGCTTTTAACGCCGAAAAATGCAATAATCCCCTTCGAAAGGCGGTGACTGAAATGAAGAAGCAACGAGGTCAAACTTTAGTAGAATTTGCGCTGATGGCACCGATGATTTTCCTGCTCGTCTTCGCCATGATTTACGGCGGCGTCATGTTCATGGACTATCTGAACTTTTGCAATGAGGCTCGCACGCTTGCCCGCCGCATTGCCGTGGCAGACACCAATACACGCGCGGAATTGATGGCAACGTACAACACGGACACCGGTAAAGAGTTCGCGCGCTTTTACACGGTGAACATGACAGCCGGTTACAACTACGACGAAGACGATACTGAACAGAACACGCCCGTTGACGCAGTCGTTACGGTCACTTTTAATCGCGACAACAAAGATTTGCCGTGGGTGGTTTATAAAATCGGCTTCCCGCCCGAAACATTCAGTATTAAGTACAGCATGAAGCTTGAGAAAGACAGAAGTTAGCGGCAGTTGGTAATGTCAAACAGTGACGGTTATTTTTCCGCCTGACTTCGTTGCCGCGCGCTCGACGGTCGCTTTTTAAGCGGGAAGCTAGAAATGCGCCGGCATTTCGTAACGGCGCGGCGATAACGTTCAAAGTGTCGGACAGTGCGGCGCGCTATCTGTTCCGCCGCTTTCAAAGCGGCCGCCTCGTCATACGAAAAAATTCCTCGTCACATCCCGATTTTGAATTTACCGGCACGCTACAGCGGAGGGAAAATTTATGGCGAGACCCTTATCTTTGCTTGAACGCTTGGGCGGCAAAAGGCAAGAGCCTCAAAAACAGCCCGAACGTCCGAACATACCGAAGCCCGAATCGCCGCAGCCGTCACAACAAGAGCAGCAACCGCCGCATCCGCAGCATCCGCACTTTCAGCACCACGAACACGAAACTTATACGGAAAAGCAAATCCAACAGGAACGCGAGGCGGCAGTCGAAGCGTCGGCGTTCGCGGGCAAACGTTTATCCTCTTCCAAAAGCGACACCATGCAAGAAATCAAGTTGGCAGTGCACCGCCGCATTGTCGACGAAATGACGCCCGAAGAGCAACAAATTTTGGTGCGCGGCGAAGAGGCTCGCGAACAGATTAAAAATATCATTTCGGTGTACAGCGGGCGCGAATTGGCGGAAAGTGCCTACACCCTGACGCGCGGCGAACGCATTCAGCTCGTCGACGACATAAGCAACGAATTGCTCGGCTTGGGGCCGCTTGAACCGCTCCTTCAAAACGACAGCATAACTGAAATCATGGTCAACGGTCCGCGACAAATTTTCATTGAACAGCGCGGCAAGCTCAAACTGACGGACATCCACTTTTACGACAACGCGCACTTGATGAACATAATCGAACGAATCTTGACGCCGTTGGGCAGGCGCGTCGACGAAAGCAGTCCTTTGGTAGATGCCCGCCTTGCCGACGGCTCGCGCGTCAATATCATAATTCCGCCGCTGTCACTGGTTGGCCCCGCCGTCACTATCCGAAAGTTTTCCAAAAAGGCACTGTCGATTGACGACCTGGTAGGCTTCGGCACGCTCAGCGACGATATGGCGACTTTCCTTGACGCGTGCGTTCGGGCGCGGCTGAATATCTTGGTAAGCGGCGGCACGGGCTCCGGGAAAACCACGACGCTCAACGTCCTGTCGTCGTTCATACCGCACACCGACC
Organism: uncultured Selenomonadales bacterium; assembly: GCA_946407095.1. Classification (GTDB taxonomy): domain Bacteria; phylum Bacillota; class Negativicutes; order Selenomonadales; family Selenomonadaceae; genus Quinella. Next base: position 37,290 of record CAMJMR010000019.1, read on the forward strand.
GAATCGTTACGATTGAGGACGCGGCGGAATTAAAACTTCAACAGACGCACGTCGTGACGTTGGAAAGCCGCCCCGCCAACTTGGAAGGAAACGGCGCGATAACCATTCGCGACCTGGTTAGGAACGCCTTGCGCATGAGACCAGACAGGATTATCGTCGGCGAAGTTCGTTCGGGCGAGGCTCTTGACATGTTGCAGGCGATGAATACCGGTCACGACGGCTCCTTGACGACAGCCCACGCCAATTCCCCGCGCGACGTTGTCAGCCGCCTTGAGACGATGGTTTTGATGGCGGGCATGGAATTGCCTGTCCGCGCCGTCCGCACGCAAATTTCTTCCGCTTTGGATTTGATTATTCAGCAGTCCCGCATTCGCGACGGCTCCCGCAAGATAACTTACATCACGGAAGTGCAGGGCATGGAAGGCGATACGATTGTTTTGCAAGACCTGTTCCGCTACGTGCAGGACAGCATTGACGAGTACGGCAAATCCGTCGGTCACTACGAAAGCTTGGGCTTGATGCCGAACTTCATGGACAAGTTCAAAATGAACGGCGTCGACCTGCCCAGGACGTTTTTCACCAGCGGGCGGAGGTGAGCGGCATGATTTTCCTTGTCGCTCTGCTGACGGCGTTGTTGTTCGGAGTGTTCGTCTTCGCCTTGCTGAATTTGCGAACGAGCCCCGAAGCGCAGCTTAGGCAACGCCTGAACGAAATGATAGACAAAGCGGAGGCGGATCGTGCTTTAAACCCTAAGCAGCGGAAAAACGTCAAGCCGACCGTCGTCGAGATGCCGAAAATCGTTGAGCAGACATTTTCGCGCCACAGAGAATTTCTCAATCGGGTAGTCCGCCCGTTTTTTGAATCGTTGAGCGAACGCCTGCAAAGGTTCGCGCCCGCCGAAATTCGCCTTCAGCTGGAGGATAAAATCTTCCACGCGGGCAAGCTCGGCGTCTGGGGCTTGAAGCGTGTCATAACGATTTGGTGCTTGTCGATTGTCGTTGCAACAGTCTTGGCAATCATGCTGATTCAAAGCACGGACTTGCACCCGCTGCAACGAATCATGACGATATTAATCGGCGCGTTCATCGGCGCGGTCATTCCGTTTGCGGTATTGAACTCGGCGGTAAGGAACAGGCAAAAGGCACTTCGCAAGCAGTTGCCGGAATTCTTAGACCTTCTGTGCGTGAGCGTGCAAGCGGGCTTGTCATTCGACGGCGCAGTAGGTAAAATGACGCGGCGAATGCGCGGACCGCTTATCGACGAGTTCAAGCGAATGCAAAACGACATTGCGCTGGGAATGACGCACCAATACGCGCTGACGAACTTGGCGCGGCGTTGCGATTTGGAGGAAATTTATCTCTTCACGACCTCGGTAATACAAGCGGAAAAGTTAGGCACGAGCATGACGCGCACGCTGAAGCAACAAGCGGACAACATGCGCGACCGTCACCGCCAGCACGTCAAGGCACAAGCTCTGAAAGCACCCGTCAAAATAATCTTCCCAATGGTTTTGTTTATCTTCCCGTCAATGTTCGTCGTGTTGCTCTTCCCTGCCGTATTATCGCTCCTTAGGAATTTGGGCGGAGGTTGAATTGGTTTTAAGGCATCATGGAAATTAACAAGGGTATTCGGGCGAGGGTTTTCTTTTTCTTTGCAATGATGGGAGCAATCCCGTTTTTGATTCTGGTTATCGCGGGCGGCTACAATGCCGTCGACGAGCTGGAAGACTTCAGCAAACAAAACAGCCTGCTGAGGAACGCAATTATTTCCGAACACGTGACAGACTTCATTTCCAAAAATCAAGCCGTATTGCGCTCGATCGCCTTGAGTCCGAAGCTTATCGAATATCTTCAGACACCGACCGACGAAGGGCGCGCATACGTCTCGAAATTGCTTTACGACACAGATTTTATCTTCGACGACAATAACGTTACCGCTTTGACGGGTGCCGACGGTTGGCAAATCATTCGCACGGACGGCGCGACGCTCGTCAACTTGACCAAACGCCAACACTTCCAAGAGGCAATGAAGGGCAGAGGCTACATTTCCGACATTATCTCAAGCATGGCGACGGGCAAGATGATTATCGTCATAGAGGCTCCCGTCGTCGACGCGAACGGCAAGGCGATAGGCATGGTGCAAAGGAATTTCAACCTTGCCGCCCTGCAAGACTTTGTTCAGAATCTCGACGACAGCGAAAGCTCAATCGTCGTCATGGACAGGACGGGGCGCATTATCGCCAATTCCGACAACATTCCCGGCCTAAGCGGCGGCTACAACATGGACAACAATTACAAGTTCCTTTTGGACAGGATTTACAACAGCAGCGGCGTCCTGCGCGATAACATTAACGGCGAAGATTCTTTGGCGACGTATTCGCGCAATATGGACACGGGCTGGATGATTGTCACGATTCGCCCTTACCATTTCATTATGGATCAGGTTTACGACAAGGCGACCAAGGCGATTCTCTTCGGGCTGTTCATGCTGATTATCGGGATGCTGTTGGCTTATCTGCTTACCATTCGCGTGACCAAGCCTATTATCGAAATGACCGAGGTCGTCGACGAAATTGTAAGCGGCAAAATGCCCTCCGGTGAACTGGAAGTCAAAGGCGACGACGAATTCAAGCAGGTGGCGGTTGCCGTCAACAAACTCCGCTCCGAGCGCGACGCCTATCAGCTTGAATCCGAGCTGGACAAACTCACCGAGCTTTTCAACAAGAAGACCATGGAAAACCTTTGCAAGATGAAACTCAAGACTTTCAACGAGAACGAGTCGGCAAATGTTTTCATGGCACTCTACGTGATTGACCTTGATCATTTCAAGGAAGTCAACGACTTGTTGGGGCACCAGTTCGGCGATAAAGTCCTTGTCGAGTTCGCGAAGGGCTTGCGAAAAATTTTCCGCCCCAATGATTGTATCGGACGTTTCGGCGGCGACGAATTCGTCATCATCGTAGACAGCCTGCCGAATATGGAGGTCGTGATTCGCAAGGCGGAACAGATTAAACAAATCGCTTTCAATCTGACGGTGGAGGACAGCTCAAAGTTCGTCACGGCGAGCATAGGCATCGCCATAGCACCGCAGAACGGGCGCACCTATGACGACCTGTTTGCTTCGGCGGACAAGGCACTCTACCACGTCAAGCGCAACGGCAAGAACGGCTACTATTGCGAGCTGTTCGATACGGAAAGCGAGGCTTAAAGTCACTTCGTCGGCACGAGGGAGGCGAGCGACTATGCTGAAACATTTTTCCAAACAGCGCGGGCAAGCATCGATTTTGTATGCTTAGCCTTTCACGCTGTTATTTTTTTAGGAGGAAGCTTGCGCTTTAAAGGCAGCAACGACTGAAGCAAACATTCAACCAACGATTTCGAGACGAAAGGAAGCGAGACTTAAAGGCACTTCGTCAGCATGAAGGAGGCGGGCGACTATGCTGAAACATCTTTCAAGACAGCGCGGGCAGGCAATGGTTTTGTATGCGTTGCTAATGCCGATATTCTTACTTTTCGTCGGCGTGGCTTTGGATTTGGGCTGGTATTATCTGAACGTATCGCGCCTGCAGAATGCGGCGGATGCGGCGGCTTTGGCGGGAGCGAATGCTCTGGTTGAGGAGAACGAGGCGTTTAGTGATTATTACGTCTTTTCGTTGGCAAGTAACGAGTTGCCCGCCGACTTCGACGACTACAAAAACATTTTCACCAGCGACAAATACAAGTTCGGAGTGCGGAACTACTACAAGACAACCGACGACATCGAGAAGCCGCTTTATGACGGACGAGACGCCGTCGAAGAGTACACGCGGAAAAATTTATCGGACTTTGACGCCGTCGACACCGACGCCGATAATCAATACGAGATCAGCGCGACGGACGGCTGGAGCATTTCCAAAGGCGACGGCAAGCACGTCACGGGCAAAATCGAGCTCAAGTTCAAGATAATCGACGCCAAAAATGACATCTACGGGCCGCTGTATTACGTCGTTTCGCTCAATGAGAAAATCAGGCATTTCTTCTTGCCGGGCTGGTTCCCCGCCATGGACGCGCCCGTTAAAGCCGTTGCACTGCTTGAGCCGCATTCCAACGACTTGGTCACGACCATGCAGAAATTGGAGCGCACAATGGTCATCGACAACTGGGAATATCAAGACAAGTTCAAAGGCACCGCAGGTTTTTACAGCGGCAACTGGAATCACTACCAGGCGGGCACCAGAGGCGACCACAACAAGAGTGTACGATACATAAGCGGCAACCCCAATCGAACGGAAAGCGTAATTGTCAAGACGACCGAGGCGGACAGCGACGGAGCCTCAACCTCTGCAAACGGCGGTAAATTTTTCTCTGCGGACAAAGTGGATTCGATAAACATTGACTTTCGCGCCGAAACTATAAAATCATTCCAGACCGACTGGGATCTCGGTCAAGCCTTGGAAGGTCAGTCATACGAATTTAATAAGGAAGACGGCTACAAGTGGGATAATGGTAACGGCGACGACAAACGAATTCTTTTCAATGCGGAATTTAACGACAGGTTCCCGACGCGTCACCCCGAAGATGAAGCCGATATCCTTTGGACGCGCATTGAGAGCGACCCGATACTTTCTCTTTTATATGTCGGGAAGCCCGACCACAAAAGTTACAACTCCGTGCGACAAGTCACGCTCAACTTTAACGTCGACAACACCGAAAAATATCCCGAAGGTCACAAGCACGCGGGCAACTACATGTACCGCCCGTATTGCATTTTCTACACGGGTCCCGAAAATATCGACTACGCAACGGACTCAAACGGCGTTTTGCTCCGTCACTCGCAGACCGTCGTCGTCAATCTGAATGCCGACACCAACGCCATTATGTATTTCCCCAACAGCCCCGTCGTCCTTAACGGCAACAATCACAGATGGCACGGCTTCATTATCGCCAGATGCTTTTTGAAAGCGGTGACGGAAGAGGACATGACAAACAGCGGTTCTTTCCGGTTTTACGACGGCTTCAAGACGCCGACGCCTTTCACCGGCAACTACACCAAAGGCACCGACTTCAACGGCAATGACGTTTATTTCAAGTTGAGCGACCTCCTTACGCGGGACAAAGTCGAAGAGCAACATCCCAACACGACGATAACTGCCGATGAACAATCGAATATCCTTTCCGTCACTGAAAAAATTCAAGTTCCCGAACAAGCCGTAATCAGCTTTAAACAGAGCGACTACGCCGACTGTACGGATCTCGCCGACTACTACACGAGGACTGCCGCCCACTTCAACAGCACCTATACCACAGAAAAATTTAAGCAGTTCACGGGGCTTACAGACGCGCAAGTTTCAATTATCACTTTTCCCAACGAAAACGATAACAACACCGACTTGGCGGTTCCCGTTGCCACAGCCGACTTGTCGGACAGCGACGGCGACCCCGCCGGCACAGCGCCCAAGGACGAAAAATACGTTAAAGTCATGCTCGGCGACAAGGTTAAGTATATCGCCAAGGCGAAGTTGCCCTACGTAAAAATCAGACGAAACAACGTGTACCCGTATGTTTGTATCTACGACCTCAAGAAAAAGAACACGTCAAGCACGCCCACAGGTTTCTCCGGTCTCAGAATCATTGACGACAGCATTGACGAAAGCACCATTGTAGTAACCAACTCAAACAAAGAATCTACGGCGGACATTTTTAAAAACAAAGCCGACACATATTGGAACAGCTGGAACATCAACAAGGATTTGGTGGAAAAAACGTACTATGCTCAATATGTTTCAAGCAAGTTGCAGTTTTCCGAAAGAGACGGCGTCAAATATTTCATGCTCAATAAGGACGTGAACGAAGCTGAAAAGCAAAAGTCGAAACTTATCGCCAAGTATCGCAAAGTCACGGTAAACGGCGAGGACAAGTACGTCAAAGAGGGCGATAATCTCTACTTCACGAAAGTTTTCAACAACGCCAACAATCCTAACAACTACTTAATCGTCGACGAAAAAGGCAACCCGCTGACCAAGCCCGTCACGGCTCCCGAAGTTTTGGGCGTCGGCACCGCGACGGGCAATGACGCCTTGACCGCGCAGCTGGCGGCGTCGACGAGCAGTATGGAACTTAGCAAGTATTGGAATGTGTACACGCGCGCTCCCAACGGCACGCCCGGTACTTCCAACGTTCACGATACGCCAAAAGAAATTCCCAAAGACGATTTCAAAAACATAATCGACGACAAGTACAGAGGAAGTGACGACAATCACAAGGACAGAGATTATCGCATTCCGGTATTGGAGCGCGTCTACAAAAAGGACGTCTTCAAGCTCAAGGACGATTCGCATTACAGCTTCTTCCAAATCCCCGAATTGGGGCGCGTCAATTACATTTACTTGAACGTGAACGAAAACAGGCATACGGTGCACGGCGAAGACAGCGACGATTGGTCGGTCGGCGATATGTTCTTCACGACGAAACGCGCCGCTTGGGTCGACTGATAACCTATTCAAACAAAAAAGCCTCCGCAAATCTGCGCGGGGGCTGATTTTTTTCAGTGACGGTCAAGCGTCATGTTGACAGGAATGCGTCCCGCCTCGCGAATGATTTTGATAATTTCGTTCTCGGCAAGGCGGCGCGGCGATGTGGCTCCCGCGTCGTGCAAAATGTTTTCTCGGTGAATCGTCCCGTCAATGTCGTTGGCTCCGAAACTCAACGCAACCTGCGCGACCGGCACCGTCAACATAACCCAATAGGCCTTGATGTTGCGGAAGTTGTCAAGCATGAGCCGCGAAATCGCTATCGTGCGCAAGTCGTCCCACATCGACGTTTGCTTGATGTCTCGTTCAAGCGCGGTGTTCTTCGGCAGGAACGGAAAGCAGATAAACGTTTGGAAGCCGCCCGTCTCGTCTTGCAAGGCGCGCAGTCTGATTAGGTGGTCGACGCGTTCGGCGAGCGTTTCGATGTGGCCGTAAAGCATGGAGGCGTTCGTCTTCAAGCCGAGCTTGTGCGCCGTGCGTGCCACGTTGAGCCATTGGTCGGCAGTAGCTTTTTTCGGGCAAAGCAAATTCCTCACGCGGTCGGATAAAATTTCTGCGCCGCCGCCCGCTATCGCCTGCAAGCCCGCCGCCTTCAGCCGAATAAGAACTTCTTCGACGCTCAAGCCGCTGATATCGGCGAAGTGCTGAATCTCGACGCCCGTAAAGCCTTTGACGTGAAGCGCAGGGAATTTTTTATGCAACGTCTCAACGAACTCAACGTAATGTTCAAAGCTCCAAGTCGGGTGCAGGCCGCTGACTATATGCAAGCCCGTCAAATGCGGGTCGCGGCTCGCCTCGGTCACCAAGTCAATCGCGTCGTCAAGCGTCATTGCGTAGGCTCCGCGATTGTCGGCGTCGCGTCCGAAGGCGCAGAACTTGCAACGCGATACGCAAATGTTGGTCAGGTTGACGTGGCAGTTGACGTTGTAAAGAACCTCCTCGCCGCAAATCTTTTTCCGTACAGAATCGGCAAGCGCGCCCAACCAACTCAACTCGTGGCAGGCAAAAAGTTCCTCGCCGTCCTCCCGCGTAAGCCGTTCGCCGCGCAGGACTTTGCTTTCAATCTTCTCAAGCTTTCCTCTCACAAACAAAGCATTTCCTCCCGTCCGATTAGTCGAAAAATATTTTAGGTGCAGTTGGCAACTTTAGCAAGTGACGGTTATTTAAGCGGGAAGCTAGGGGTTGTTGGTAAATTAAAAGTGAATAACGACAGAAGCAAGTAAAACAAA
>CAMJMR010000020.1 GCA_946407095.1 uncultured Selenomonadales bacterium
ATCAAAGATTTGCTTATGTTTTTTTCTGTACTCGACTTTACCAACAACCCCTAGGGCGTGTTGGCAGGTTATCGGCTCCGATTTGTATTGTCAATGACTTTTGTGTTTAGGATCTACTTTTTCTTTGACCGGCCAAAGACCCGCTTTAAAAGCGGGTGAACAATTGGGACGCGGCGTCCACCCTTAAGCCATCGACGACTTTCAGCGCGCCATCCGGATGCAACGTCACGTTGCCGGCCTCTGTCCCCTGCTACTCGCTCGTTAATTTATCAACAGTCCCCTATTCGGGGGCACGCTTGGAGGCGGTGTAAATGAAATGGCTACTGCCCAACGCCTGCACGGCGGCGAATTTGTTCTTCGGAATGCTGTCCATACTTTCAACTTACGAAGGCGATTTTTTTTATGCGTCAATCTTCATCCTGTTCGCGCTGATAGCTGACGGCATGGACGGTCGGGTTGCCCGCGCACTCAATGCCGCTTCCGAACTCGGCAAGGAAATGGATTCGCTTTGCGATTTGGGCTCGTTCGGTATCGCGCCCGCGTTCCTCGCTTACGCCTTTTGCATGCACAATTTCGGCACGCTCGGCAAGGCGGCGGCTGTCATCTTCGCGCTGTGCGGCATGTGGCGCCTCGCAAGATTCAACGTCAATACAAGTGTCGTCCACGGCTTCTTCATGGGCTTGGCTATCCCAGCGGGCGGCTGCATTGTCGCCACCACGACGCTTCTGTTCCTCGCCTTGGACGTTCACCCCGAAAATTTCGGGCTTGTCTATCCAATAACCGTCATTATCGTCGCCTACCTTATGGTCAGTCACGTTCACTATCCCGACTTCAAGGGCGGCGGCGAAAAACTTTTCCTCGTAGCAAAAATCTGCGCGGCGGGCATGTTCGCGGGCATAGTCTACCTCACGCAAGCCGCACCCGTTCAAGGCGTCCTTACCGCCGTTTTCTCGACCTACGCGGTCTTCGGCATTGTCAATTCGCTGATAACCCTAATGACGCGCGATAAATTGTGATAATGGCTTTAATTCCTGCCCAGTGCAGGATTTTTTTTTGCGCCATGGAAATTGGAACTCAATCAGCGGGCATTCGCGCTCGGCTTTCACTTAAAAGTTTTAAGGAGTGATTTTCATGCTAACCGACATCAACATAGCCAACGCATTGGCAACCGTCGTGGCGGAAGTGGACGGCAGTTTCGTCACGCAAAACAATGCGATTTTCGCAACGGGCTACTCGAACGGCGCGGCAATCCTCAACGTCGGCTCGCCCGTCGTTATTGACGGCTTCGCAGCTTCCGGCTCGATAGCCTACGACACGGCGAACAATCACTTTTACGCGGCAGACGGCGCATACTTCACCTTTGCGCAAAGTAGCGTCAATGCCAACATTGCAGTCGTTGCGCAGGGCACCGTCGGCGGCACGTTCGACTTGAACGGCGCGGGCTTGAGTTTTACGCCCGATGTCGGCGACGGCTCGCTCGGTTTGGTTGCGACGAAGGACGGCGCGACGTTCAGCGTGTCACTCGACGGCACGGGCACAATCACGCTCGGCACGGCTGGCGTTCCCGTCATCACCATTCCGAAAGATTTTTCGTTGAACTTGGCGGCGACGACTTACACCGGCGTTCCGCTCGCGGGCACCATTTACGGCGACGGCGTCAATGACATTCACGCCACGCTGGTCAACGGCACGCAAATCATGTTGGCAAGCAACGGGACTGTCGGCGCGAATTTGAGCTTGGGCGGCATTCCTTTCAACAACGTGACTTTGAGCGGCGCGCTTGTCCTCGACCCGTTGACCAACACGCTGACTTTCGCGCAAGGCTCTACGCTCGGCGTCGACTTGGGCACGCGCCACATAGACTTGACGGCGACAGGCAACGCGGGCGGACAACTTATCTTCGGCGCGAACGGCTTGACGTTCACGACGGCGGGCGGCGACGGCGGCTTGATTCTGTCCGTCACTGAAGGCGGCGTAACTCGTCAAGCTTTGTTGAACGTCGTCGGCGAAGTCACTTATTCGCTTGACGGCTCAATCACGCTCGGCGCGGGCACGACCGTCACCAACAGCTGGGCGTCGGGCGCGAAACTTGTCATTACCTCCAACACGGACGGCGGCGGCGTAATTCATTTGACGGACGGCGGCTTGCAAATCACGACGACAGACCCCGAAGCGATAACGGCGACGTTTAATAACAGCAACGTCAATCAGCCTTTATTAAACATAAAGCTGACGGGTACCGCGACTTACGATTCGGGCGGCATAATTTTGAGCGAAGGCTCCACATTGACGGGTATTAATGAAGCTTTAGGTATTTCAATTGCCGTCATTGCATCGAGTGCCGATACGACATTGCATTTGGTTAACACAACGCCTGACGTTGTCGTCTCGACAGCTGGGCAGTGCATTGCAATTTTCGGCGACGTAGTATACGTAGTAAGCCACGGCTCCCACATAAACAATCCTTCCCGCGTCTCACAACTCAGCGCGGGCACCGATTTGGTTGCTAATGTCACAGACACCGTTGTATTGAATGATGTCGGCGTCTACGCGGTGAACGGCACATTCATAACCAACTACGTTGCGGGCTCGACGTTCACAAGCAGTCCTGACGGCTCGCTTATCTACAACGGCGTGACGTATGCGGCGGGCGAATTCACTATTGACGCGGCGGGCAACGGTATCGGCACCGTGATAAGCGCAGACCTTGCGGGCGACTTCCTGCCGAATTACGACAACGACTTTGCCAACGCGTTGCAAATTGTCGACGCGGGCGCGTTCGATACGCAACTGTCCAACCTCATGCCCGACACGGCACGCCTCGGCGAAATTTCCTTCGACACGCAACCCGACGAGCTGTCCAAGCCGCAAATCGTCATTGCCCCGACAGAATAAACACTCGTCCCCAGTCCCTAAGAACAGGTGTTCATAAATGGTAAAAAGTGATATAGTAAATGTACTATGAGAAAAAAATACGAAACAGACTTAACGGACGAGCAATGGGAAGTTATCTCGCCTTTGTTCGTCAACATGCGAAAACGCAAATGGGAAAAGCGCGAATTGGTCAATGCGGTGTTGTATCTGGTGAAAACGGGCTGTCAGTGGCGTAATTTGCCACATGATTTCCCGCCGGTCTTCACGGTGCACAGCTTTTATCGACGTGCTCGGCTCAACGGTTTGTGGGACAAAATTCTCGAACACCTCGTAAAGCTGACGCGCCAAAGAGCAGGCTTAAGTATTACCAAAGCGGTGGATAGTAGAACGAACGTTTGCTTGGCTCAATCACTCTCGCCGACTCAGCAAAGACTACGAGCTGACGGTTGCTTCTGCCGAGACCTTGATTAAGATTTCTCATATTCACACTTTGCTTAATCGTTTATGAACACTGATTCTTAGAGAGCGTATAGATTATTATCGTCCGCAATTTTTTTAGATTATCGACGGTATGCTTTAGTGCTTTTTTCATCAGTGACAATTTTTTGCCGCTGTTGTGCAGGCCTTTTGTACTAAAAGCGACGACTTCGTAGTTTTCCATACCGTCCAACATATTCGGAAAAATTTTTTCGTTGGAGTAAGTGATATTTGGAATTACGACGGCGTTTAACTCAAGTGTTAGCCAAACGGAAACGATACGAGCGCGGAAAAGTCTGTGCAGATTCTCGATTTTATTTATATCGCCGCAAAGCGAATAATCCGGCGCAATAAAATATTTGACACCGGCAAAGCGATTGCGATAAAAATCTTTCAGTTCGGCGATGTCGTAATAAATTGCATTGTAAATTCCGCCAAGACCGTCGAAAACCGAATCGTAGTTGTAAAACGAAACGCAAGTCCTGTCCGTGAGCAAATATTCCCCCGTATCCTTGTACAACGCGATGTAATCAGGATATTTATTGATTCGGGCGGTGATATAGGGCAAATCATATCTGCCGACAGCGTAGGTTTTACTCGTAACATCCGTGAAGCTGAGATTGAGTAATTTTTTTAGATTTTTCTTGGTCAATATTAAATTCCTCCTTTGAAATTTCGTACACTAAAAGAGGAATTGCCGAAAGCCGTTGATATTTTTTGCAAACCTGTTATAGGGTCTGTCGGTAAAGTAACGAGCGCGTTGCAAAAGACGAGGCACGGACATGCGCCCAACTCTCACGCACCGACAAGACGGAAAAAGCCCCGCCGACAGACGGAGCTTTTTTTGATTTCGATATGGCAAGTCGCTTGTTCCTAAGCGTCGAAGGTCGTGGCGTTCATTTCCAAGCGCGGGTTGTTGTCGCTTATCCAACCCAGTGCCCATTCGTTTTCGAGCAACAACACGGGATTATCAGCGCGGTCTAGCACGAACATTCCTCTGACGGCACCGCGCAGGCTTGCCGCGAGATTTTCCGCCGAATTTGAAGTTGGCTCGACGCCCGCTGATATAATTGCCGCGTGAAGAGACTTTCAAAACTCGATGCCCACCTGCGCGGCGATGCCTTGTCTGAAGGGGTGCTTAACGAGTTTCATTTCCGTGACGAGGTCGGCGGCGTCAATTAATTCCGACAAGGCGTCGCGTCCCGTGAAGACCAAATGCATTTGCGGCGGACGAATTTTTATCAGATCCAAAATATCCGTCGCACTCAGCAAGCCGAATTTCACCGCGTAGTTTATTTCGTCCAAGATTATTAAATCCCACTTGCCTGACGCGATTTCTGCCCGCGCCAATTCAAAAGCCGCCTGCGCAGATTTTTTTTGCTCGGCGAAATTTTCTTCCGTGATGAAGCCCAAGCCCAGCTGCCGCACGTCGATTTTCAATGCCGCCAATGCCGCAAGCTCACTCGAATGCCGACCGCCTTTTATGAACTGCAAAATCAAGACCTTCAAGCCCGCGCCGCTCGCTCGAATTGCTAAGCCCAATGCCGCCGTTGTCTTACCCTTGCCGTCGCCAGTATGCACAATTATCAAGCCGTGTCGCTCCATTGCCAAGCCTCCTCAAGCTAAAAATTTTTCTATCACCGTCAACATATCGTCGCCGTCAATCTGCGCGGCTGAAATCGGAATTTCGTCGCCGTGATTGATTTTTCGGCTCAAGGCGCGCGCCGCGCTCAACGGGTCGTTTATTTGTATCTGCCGCTCCAAAATTTTGTAAATCGTCAGGAACGCTCCAAAATTTTTCGCAATGCCTGCGTCGAGTCTCCAAGGCCACGCTCCCAAGACAATTTCGTTGACCAAAAAATTTTCGGCCGGCGTCGTCAAGTCGGCGGGCAAAATTTTTCGTGACGCGTCAAAGTGAACGCTAGCCAACATCAGCGGCACTTGCTCTGCAAAAAAACTTTCGGACGTGTAAACCGCCGCCAATCGCCTCAATGCCGCGCCGTCGAGCCGCCCGTTGCAAAGCAATTCCTCCACGCGGTCAAGGAAGAAGCCCAGCACAATTAATCGCCCGTCGAGTGGCAGCCGCCGCTCCTGCAAAATCGAAATCATTGCAAGCTGAACGTCGACAAGTAGTGGCGCGAAGGAAAGCGGTATGCCTTGCAAGATGTTGTTCGCTCCGAGCCGCAAAAGTTTTTCGTCCGCCTCCGCCACTTCAAACGTCAGCGGCTCTTGGGCAAACAAAATCAGCTCCGCCGCGAGCGGGCACGTCGGCGACAAGGCAACTTCCAAGAAATTTCCAAAGCGCGTGATGATTCGCGGGTAGCTTGCACAGACTTGCGACAGATAATCTTCGCCGTGAGCCTTTTGAAGACTGCACAGGTTATCTTCGCCGAGGAACGGGCAACAATGCTTTTCGTTCGGCGCGATGACATACTTATCGCCCGCTCGCCGCAAGTGCTGAACGACTCCTTGCAAGGCGGAATATTTTTCGTAAGTGGCGGCGTCGACGTAAATGTTCCAAGCATTTCGACAGCACCGCGCACCGCACTTTGCGCCATCACACTTGAAGGCGTTCAGATAGCGCGGCTTGAGGCAAAAAATTTTCTCCGTAGTGAATTCCTCCGTTTAAAAGTTAGGGACGGTTGGTAAATTAACGAAGACGTTGCAAGTGAGAAGGCCGCCATGGATGGCGGCGCGAACGCTTACCAGCGCGCGTTCGCCCACTTCGATGCCGGAAGCATCGATAGCGGCACGAGCGGCTTTGGGTAGTGCGGACGTTGGACAAGTGGTCGGTATCCGCACCACGCGGCAACGGCGAATGCGCTAGGCATGAGGTTTGCATCCAGATAGCGCGTTGAAACCAGTCGACGGCTTAAGGAAGGTCGCCGCGTCCACACTGTTCCCCCGCGTTGCGGGTCTTTGCTCGGTCAAAGAAAGTAGTTTAACCAACTTAAAGCCGTTGAAACACCGAATCCGAATCGCAAATTCAATTTACCAACAGCCCCTAGTTGCAAGCGTTGACTGCTGCCTTTTACTTTACCAACAAGCCTTGATTTCCTGCAAAAATATTTACGGCTCAAAAAAGCGGGCAATGCCTCACGCGTCGAGCAGTGCCGCCTGATTTCGCCTACAGACCCTAAAATGCTTGACAAGGCAACTTTGCAAGTTATAATGGGCACAAACTTTACAGAAAGGGCGTTGCCGTTATGGAAGTCGGCGAGGTCGTTGAAAAAAATTTTTTGAGACCGATTGACAATACGTCGGTAGTGCAACAAGTGATTGACCGCTTAACTTACGCGATGATTTATAAAGAACTCCGTCCTGGCGACAAGTTGCCTACGGAAATGGAATTGGCGGCGAGTTTCGGCGTCGGGCGCAACTCAATCCGCGAGGCGATAAAAATTCTGGTTTCGTTCGGCGTGCTTGACATTCGCCGCCCCGAAGGCACCTTCGTTGCCAGCGGCTTTTCGGACAAAATGATTAACCCGCTCCTCTACGGCATAATCCTTGACCAATCCGATTCAATCGATTCGCTGAAGGAATTGCGCGAGTGGGTAGACTTTGGCATTTTGGAATTGGCAATAGAAAAAGCCGAACCCGAAGACTTATTTCAGCTTGAGGAACAACTTCACAAGCTTTTGGCGGAAATAGACGGCGGCGACGCGCATAAAATTTTCATAGCCGACGACGAATTCCACGAAGCCATTTCGACGGCGGCGCATAACTCATTGCTCGGACAAATCGCCAAACTCGTCCGCACCTTGACCAGCGAAATGCGCATTACCACCATTCGCAACATGATGAAGCTCGGCAAGGGCAACGAACTCAAAAAGGCGCACGAAGACCTTTTCCAAATCGTAAAACGCAAAAGTGACAGCTCGGCGCGTCAACTGCTCGTCGAAGGCTATTTTTACCGATACAACGTTCTGCGCAAATAAAGAAAGCCTCCTGCTGAACGCGGGAGGCTTTTAAACTTTCCAGCGAGGCGATTAGATGCGGCGACAAAAATATCTTTCAATCACGGCAATGATAGCCTACTTGGCGTATATCGGGATGTTCATTCCGCTGTCGACCGATTTGTATCTGCCGGCGTTGCCCGAAATGGGCGGCTACTTTTCGGCAAGCGAATTCCTTGTCGGCTTGACGCTGACGATATTTTTTTTCGTCTTCGCGGTGAGCATGGTGCTGTTCGGTCCTTTGAGCGACAAATTCGGGCGCAGACCGATTTTGATATTCGGCGCGGCGATTTATACGGCGGCGTCGTTTGCCTGCGCGGAGGCGTCGAACATTTATTTCCTGTTGGCGGGCAGATTTTTTCAAGCGGTCGGCTCGGGCGCAGTCATAACGGTTGCGACGGCTCTGATTAAAGATTGTTTTCGCGGAGCCGTCATGCGGAAGATTTTGGCAATCACGCAAGCCCTTGGAGTCATTGCGCCGATGGTTGCGCCGCTGGTCGGAGGAATTTTGCTGACGTTCACCGATTGGCGCGGCTCGTTCTATCTGCTGACGTTTTTGGGCACGATAAACTTATTCGTAGCCTTTTTATTTTGTGAGACGTTGCCCGAACACAAACGCTATCGCGGCGGCATTTTCGCTTCGCTGACGTTGCTAATCGGCGTCTTGAAGAAAAAATCTTTCATGGCGAAGCTGGTTATGTTTTCGATGCTGTCCGCGCCATACATGGCCTACCTTAGCGCGTCGTCGTTCATCTACGTGGAATTTTTCGGGCTGACCGCGCAGGAATACAGTTACTTCTTCGCGGTGAACTCGGCGGTGTCAATCGCGGGGCCGTTCCTTTACCTCAAGCTGAAAAACTCAATGACGAACGTCGGGCTGTTACGTTTGTGTTTCTTCGCGGCCATGGCAAGCGGGCTTTTGGTCTTAAGCGTCGGGCAGGCGCGGGCGGTGATGTTTTTGCTGGCGTTCCTGCCGTTCACGGTGATTGGCTCGGTCGTGCGGCCGTTCGCCATGGAAATTTTGCTCATGGAGGCTAAAGAAAACGTCGGAACAAACGCGTCAATGATAAATTTCGTGCACACGCTTTTCGGGAGCCTCGGCATGGCATTGGGGACTTTGCCTTGGAGCAATTTCGTCGACGGGCTCGGAATAATCATGACGACTTCGACTTTTCTGTCGGTCGTGCTGTGGATTCTGATTCGGAAGCCGCTTTGACGGCACGAAAATTTTTTGCTAAACTCGGCGCGGAGATGATTCAATGGAAAAATTCAATCCGACTTACAGCTTGACCGAATTCAAGAACTCTGATTTTGAAATCACTACTACTGCACGCAAAACGGCTACCGACTTGGGCTTTGACAAAAAGAGAATTCACAATGTTGTTTCTACGATGGAGCTAAAACATTTTTACAAGTCAATGACTTCTTACGCCAATCACAAAATTTGGCAAGATGTTTACCACGTGCCCTACGGGGATTTGATTCTTTACATAAAGTTTACTCAAGACGTCATTTCGGAATTTACGTTGCTGTCGTTCAAGGAAAAATAGGAGTGATAACATGGAGACTCGAATTCATCCCGAAACAGGAGAAATTTTGCGCCGCGACATTCGACCCGTTAAATACACGTACAGAGGCGAATCAATTACTGTCGACCAACCTGGTTGGTATCCTGCCGAAGGTGACGAAGGAATTCTCACAAGTGCGGACATGGATGTTTCTGACAAAGCGTTGAGAATTTTAAAATCACGCTACGAAAATCGTACCGGTGAATTTGCTGATTTGTCTTTCGCTTAAAGTTTCAGCCTCGACATTATGTTGAGGCTCTTTTTTTTACCAATTCCTTGACTTGTGCCAAAAGCAAGCGTGACGCTTGACCCAGATAGCGCGCCGTGCCGTTCGACACTTTCAGCCGACAGCCGCGCCGATACGAAATGGCAACGTGACGTTGCATCCAGTAAGCGCGCCGTGCCGTTCGACACTTTCAGCCGACAGCCGCGCCGATACGAAATGGCAACGTGACGTTGCATCCAGTAAGCGCGCCGTGCCGTTCGACACTTTCAGCTAATCGCCGCGCCGATACCAAATGCATGCGCATTTCTAGCCTCGACAATATGTTGAGACTCTTTTTTTTACCAATTCCTTGACTTGTGCCAAAAGCTCGGGCTCAACAGCGCAAGCACCGTGAATATTTCCAGGCGGCTAAGGAACATGAAACCACACGCGCATAATTTGCTGAAACTCGGCAACAGATTGTAACCGCTCGTTGCGCCCTCTATCCCGAAGCCCGGACCCACGCTCGCCATCGTCGACACCGAAACGCTTATCGCATTGACGAAGTCTATCCCGTCGAACATCATCACCGCCGCGAACAAAATATCCAGCACCACCACCGCAAAGAAAAATTTCGCCGCGCCGTAAACAACATCCTCGTCCAATGCCCGCCCGCTCAACTTCACTTGGCTGATAACATTCGGGTGAAGCTTTTGACGCACGATAAGCGCAACGAACTTGAACAGCAAAATTATCCTCGCGACCTTCAAGCCGCCCGCCGTCGAACCCGCGCAACCGCCCAGGAACATCATCATCATCATGAAGACTTTACTTATCGGCGGATATTTGTCGAAGTCGTGCGCCACAAAGCCCGTCGTCGAACTCAAGCTCGCCACGTGAAACACCGACGCCCTTATCGCCGCTTCGGGCGGCGCGTGCATTTCTATCGCCAAGTCAAGCGCGATAACGACCGCCGCCACCGTGATTATTATCAAATACGTTCGGAACTCGGTATTGCGGAAAATCACGCCGACGCTCCCGTTCCTGAACGCCACCAAGTACATTGCAAAGCTCCCGCTCGACACAATCATAAAGAACGCCATGCAATATTCAAGGTAAGCGTTGCCGTACTCGTTGACCGTCCCGTTGAACACGCCGAAGCCGCCCGTCGCTATCGTCGTCATTGCGTGGTTTATTGCCGTGAACACGTCAAGCCCGCATAAAAAATACGCCGCCGCGCAGAGCGTCGTAAGCGCAACGTATATCATGAACAGCCCCTTCGCGTTGTCGCGTATCCTCGGCATTTGCCGTTCCTTAGTCGGCCCCGTCGTCTCCGCCTTCAGGATGAACATTGCGCCACGCCCGAACTGCGGGGCTATCGCCATAAAGATGACGACGATTCCCAGCCCGCCGAACCAATTCGACATGCTCCGCCACAACAGAATTGAACGCGGCAAAATTTCTACGTCATTGATAACCGTCGCGCCCGTCCCGCTGAAGCCCGAAAACGATTCGACCAGGCTGTCAAGGAAATTCAGCCAGCCGCCCGCGAAATACGGCACCAAGCCCAATATCGATATCAGTAGCCAGCCTAAGCCCGTTATCGCTATGCCTTCGCGGATGCCGACGTTGTCTTTGCCTTGCAGGCCGCCGAAGCGTTCAAGCTCGAACGTCGTCGCCAAGCATAAAAAAATCGACAGCAAAAAAGCCGCCGCTCCGTCGAATTCTTCAGTCGTCGCCGCCAAGATAAACGGCGGTATCATCGCCGCGCCGCACGCCAGCGTCAGGTAGCCGAGCAGTCCCGCCACGATTCGCCTGTTCATGAAATTTACTCCCTGCTGTTAATCATTACGCATTGCTTTTCCGCCGGTTGCACGCCTTGCAAAGCATTTGGCAGTTGTCCTCCGCCGTCTTGCCGGCAACGTGACGTTGCATCCAGATAGCGCGCCGTGCCGTCCGACAAGTTCAGCAAATCGCCGCGTTTTGAACGCCTCCCGCTCACTGCTTGCCCTTCCGCCGGTTGCACGCCTTGCAAAGCATTTGGCAGTTGTCCTCCGTCGTCTTGCCGGCAACGTGACGTTGCATCCAGATAGCGCGCCGTGCCGTCCGACAAGTTCAGCAAATCGCCGCGTTTTGAACGCCTCCCGCTCACTGCTTGCCCTTCCGCCGGTTGCACGCCTTGCAAAGCATTTGGCAGTTGTCCTCCGTCGTCTTGCCGGCAACGTGACGTTGCATCCAGATAGCGCGCCGTGCCGTCCGACAAGTTCAGCAAATCGCCGCGTTTTGAACGCCTCCCGCTCACTGCTTGCCCTTCCGCCGGTTGCACGCCTTGCAAAGCATTTGACAGTTTTCCTCCGTCGTCTTGCCGCCCGCGCTCCAAGGGTCTATGTGGTCGCCTTCCATCTCCGAACTGTCAAAGTGTTCGCCGCACGCCGCGCAGATTCCGCCTTGCCGCTCGTAAGCCGCCTGCTTCATCGCCTCGCTGAACTTGCGCAAGTTCAAATGCTTTTCGTCGCCGCTCAAAAGATATTCGTAAATCCCGCGCTTGTTCGTGACCTCGTCGTCCAAAATCAACCGTCGAATCTTCCGCTCCAAAGCGTCGGCGTCCCATGCCTGCGCGGCGTACCGATTATAGAACAAGCCCCACTCCAAGCCCTTCATGAGTTTGCCGCGAAAAATCGGGAACGTCCGCTGCGTCCAAGCCATAACCGCCTCGAAATACTGCCACAAGTCGGAGGCCGTCGCCGTCCGATTTTGTTTTTGCGCGTCCATGTAAAGTGCCAAGTCGCTCAAGCCGTCGCGGTCGGATATCCACTTCAGCGCGGTCTCCAAAAAATTTTGCCGTATCGCCGTGCCGCTCAAGTAATTCCTGTACTGCATGTGCGCGGGGCAATTCGGGCGGCTGAAATACTTCTTCGCGTCGGTCAGCCACGGGCAAGCGTATATCGCATTGCGCGCCTCCTGCGCCGTCAACTTTTCGCCCGACGTGTTGATTATATCAAACCAATCAAGCTTCTCTTGGTCGTTGCCCTCGCAAATGTAAATCATCAGCTTGTAGTTCAAAATCTGTTCCCGTGCGGTCTCCGTCAAGCTCCCGAAGCTTTTGTAGTCCAAAGAGAACAAGCCCGTCACGTATTGGCAAATGCTTATCGTGCGCTGTTGGCCGTCCAGCATCTCGAAAGTCCCGTCCTCTGCGCCGCGCACCCAATACATCACGTTCAGCGGAAAATTTTTCTGCACAGTCCGAATCACTTTGTTGCGCTGCTCGCTGTCATAGACGAATTCCCTTTGGAAGGCGGGGCGAATGTTCAGCTTGCCGCCGTAGCCCAGACAGCCCAAGTTCGGGTCGTCGACAAAGCCCGCCGCCACCTCGCGCACAGGAATTTCATGCATCGTTATTTCCATTGCTTAAGCCCTCCTCCGAATCAAAATCCGCTTGTAAATTTTTTTTCCGCCGATAAAAAGTTCCGCGCATAAGGAATAGCCGTCGACGCCATACGAGCCTGCATTGCCGAGAATTTCAAACTGCGCGGGGTTGTAGCGGTCGAGGAAGGTTATCGGCACGCCCATGACGCCGTCGTAGTCGCAGGGGATGAAAGCGGTCTTCGGGACTTCGATGGCGTCGTAGTTGTCGTAGTGCGGAAAGAGTTCGGGCTCCTGCGCGTAACGTTTGAACAGCACAATTTCTTCGTGCCGCTTGCTTACGTCCATGTTCGTGAACCAGTGCAAATTTCTGAACTTCACGAGCCCCGTCGCCGAATCGTAAACACCGTCGGCAAAATTTTTGTATTGACCGTTCGGCAAGCGGAAGTAAGCGTTGCCCTTTTGGAAGCCGTAGCCGAGCCAGATTTTATTTTCCTGAATGAGCTTGAAAATTTCCTTGTAGGTGACGGCGTTCATGTTGCCGATGATGAGGAATTTTTTATCGGCGTCGACGAGTTGCTTGACGTATTGGCGGAAAAGACTGAAGGGCGGATTGGTGACGACGATATCAGCTTGCCTTAGGGCGTCTTTGCATTCTTGGGAGCGGAAGTCGCCGTCGCCTTCGAGATAGGTAACGACGTTGCGATTGTTTTCGAGCAAAAGCTTGACGTCGGCAAGGTCGGTTGCGCCGTCGCCGTTCAGGTCGCGCACTTCGGAGACTTCGAGCTTGATTGCGTGCTTGCGCTTGTCGAAGTGAGGATTTTCGTTGGCGGTGCCCCAAAAGTCGAGTTCGGTCTGGACAATGGGCGAGCCGGCATAGCAAGTGGCGATAAGTTTGCGCAGGCCGAGCTGATTGAAGTAAATCGCGAAGTATTTAAAGAAGTCGCTTTCGTAAGGGTCGTCGCAGTTGCAAAGGACGGTTTTGCCCGCGAAGAATTTTTGATAGTGAGCGAGTTCGCGTTCGATGTCTTCGAGGCGGGTATAGAATTCGTCCTTTTTCGCCCGCGCGGCCGAGTTAAGGTTTTTGTTGCCTGCCATGAGTTTGCCTCCTGTTTAATGGGTGATGACTTCCAAGCGCGGCGATTGGTTGAAGTCACGGGCGATTGACCGCGTTATCTGTTCCGCCACTTCTAAAGTGGCCGCGTTATCTGTTCCGTCGCTTTTAAAGCGACCGCGTTATCTGGGTCAAGCTTGCGTCGATTATAATGCAAACGCAGTAAAAGAAAAATCCCGCTGCATTGTGCAACGGGAAATTTTTTATTGGGGAGGGATTTTTAAAGCTGTATTGCAACGCGAGGGTAAATAATTCGTGGCCGACGCTCCCAGGAGCCGCCGCCAAGATACCTTCGCGAAGGAAAGCGATTAACCGGTCTTAACGGAAATTATTTCAACCAGACGAGTGCCAGCCCGATAGCCAATGAGCAGACAAAAAGCCCCGTGCTCACCGCGATAGCACTGTCTTTGAAGATATGCTTCACAGACGATGCCTCCTTGCGAAAAAGATTGAGTGCGCGGCGCCGATTCAGAAAACGTTTTCGAGACCGTAGAGCAATACCAATCCGACGACCGGCAACGCGCCGAAAAGTTTTGCTCCGCTCTCTACAAGAAATTTCTTCATGAGGGTAGCCTCCTTTTGCGTTTGATGTCCAATCCTTTGGAACGGCGCCGATTATATCACATGAAAAAAACTTGGCAATGCGGAATTGGTATTGTTTCGTTTCGCCTTTGTTATCGTTCGTCCGCGTTTCGATTTTAATTGAAACTTGCGAGAGGATAAGCGACAAATATTAGCCACAGATAAATTTGACATTAAAGCCTTGTTGAAAAAAAAAACTCCCCGCCAAAATTCATCAGCGGGGAATTTTTTGGGGAGGGATTTTTATTAAAGTTGTGTCGTGATTTCAAATGAATTTATCCATGGCGTAGACGAGTGCCAAGCCTACTGCCAGCGAACAGGCGAACAAGCCCGCGCCGATTGCAAAGACACTGTCATCGAAGAATTCTTTCATGGTCGTTGCCTCCTGTCTTCGGTCGTCGTTCAATCCCTTGAACAGCGCGAAGTATAGCACAGGAAAAATTTTTGGCAATGCGGATTTGTTATTGATTGGCGTCGTGTTTGCTATTGTTCGTCCTCCTTTTGATTGTGTTTGCGGCAAGCGTGACGTTGCATCCAGGGACTAGCCGATACGCAACGCTAGCGCATTTCTAGCCTCGTAAAATTTCTTATTGTTCGTCCTCCTTTTGATTGTGTTTGCGGCAAGCGTGACGTTGCATCCAGGGACTAGCCGATACGCAACGCTAGCGCATTTCTAGCCTCGTAAAATTTTTTATTGTTCATCGTCCTTTTGATTGTGTTTGCGGACGACAAACTTCAGAGGCGTGCCCTCGAAGCCGAAACTTTCTCGCAGGCGGTTTTCGATAAAGCGCAGATACGAAAAGTGCAAAAGCTCCGGCTCGTTGACGAAGATGATAAAGCGCGGCGGGTGTATGTCGGCTTGCGTCACGAAAAAAATTTTCGCGGACTTGCCCTTCTTCGACGGCGGAGGATTGACGGCAACGGCATCGCGAATCAGTTCGTTTAGGACGCTGGTTTGAATGCGCATCGATTGTTGCTCTGCCACGAACTTGACAAGCTCGGTCACGCGGTCGACGCGTTGCCCCGTCAAAGCACTCACGTAGACGACTGGCGCGTATTGCAAGAAGCCAAGGCGTTCGCGCAGGTCGTCGGTGAAGCGATTGGTCGAGCGGTCGTGTTTGTTCGGGAAGATGTCCCACTTGTTGACGACGATAACGCAACCCTTGCCCGACTCGTGCGCGTAGCCCGCAATTTTTTTATCCTGCTCCGTGACGCCGACGGGTGCCTCAATCAACATCAGCACGACGTCAGCGCGGTCAATCGCCCGAAGCGAACGAATCACGCTGTAGCGTTCGACGGGCTCGTCAATCTTCGCCTTGCGCCTCATGCCAGCCGTATCAATCAGCGTGAACTTCGTGCTGTCCGTCAAAAAATGCGTGTCTATGGCGTCGCGGGTCGTGCCAGGGATGTCGCTTACGATAACGCGCTCTTCGCCGAGCATGGCATTGACAAGTGACGACTTGCCGACGTTCGGGCGTCCGATAACCGCAATGCGGATTTCGTCTTCGTCGCGAGTGTCCTGCGCGGCTTGCGGGAAAGTTTTAATCACGGCGTCGAGCAGGTCGCCCAAGTTCAGGGCGTTGCTTGCCGAAATGCCAATCGGGTCGCCGAGCCCCAGGCTGTAAAATTCGTAGAGTTCGCTTTCCATTTGCGGCGTGTCGATTTTGTTGACGGCAAGGATAATCGGCTTGTCGGCTCCGCGCAGGAATTTGGCAACGGCTTCGTCGTCGGCAGTCAAGCCCGCCCGCCCGTCTACGACAAAGATAATCGCGTCCGCCTCGTCGACGGCAATCTTCGCCTGCGCCCTAATCGAAGTCAGCATCTTATCGGCAGTCTTAATTTCAATGCCGCCCGTGTCAATCAGCGTGAATTCGCGGTCAAGCCAAGTGGCGTCCATGTAAATGCGGTCGCGCGTGACGCCCGCCATATCGTCGACAATCGACAGCCGCCGCTTGCCAATCTGATTGAACAGCGTCGACTTGCCGACATTCGGCCGCCCAACTACCGCTACAATAGGTTTGCTCATCAACAAGTTACCTCCTAATAATTTACCAAAACCGCCTTCAAGCAAGCGCGGCTTTTTCTTACTGCGCGTGCATTATAATTCGACGCAGAAAATTTTTTAAGCCGGCAAGGAAAATTTTTCATGAGTGCTGTTAGACAAACGTTATCGCCGCGCAGAGTTTCTGTCCCTTTACACAGGATTTTAATTAGCCTTGACGAATCAAGCCTTTGGGGTGAATAGCGATGTTAGGCTACCTGAAAGGTGAAATCCTGTTTTTGTTTGAAGACAGCTGTATACTGTCAGTCGGCGGCGTTGGATATAAAGTAACTGTCGATTCGCGTACACGGCAAGGTATGTCGACGGGCGCGACGGCAGAGCTTTTTATTTATACGGCGGTGCGCGAAGATGCGATAACTCTTTACGGCGTGGCGGAGCGCGAGGCTTTTGAGCTGTTCGAGTTGCTTTTGACGGTTTCGGGCATAGGAGCGAAAGGCGCCTTGGCAATCGTGTCGAAAATCACGGCTTCGGAATTCGCAAGGGCTGTTGCCGCGCAGGACGTGAAGACTTTGACGCGCTTGCCTGGTGTCGGGAAAAAATCGGCGGAACGGATTCTGTTGGAGCTTAAGGACAAAGTCAAACCGCTTGCCGCAGAAAATTTTGCCGCCTTGCCCGCGCAGATTCAATCGGCGGCGCAAGACGAGGCGGCTGAGGCATTGGAGGCCTTGGGCTACACGGCAGAGGAAATATCGGCGGCGTTCAAGTCTGCACCCGCCGACGCCACAACCGAACAGCTGATTCGTTTCGCGTTGAAGTTTCAAGGCAGGTGAAAGGTTTTGTTGAGTACATTGGAGGCATTGCGCCCGAAAAAAAGATTGTTCCTAGGCTTGCTGTTGGCGGCGGAATTTTTCGTTGCGCTACTGCTTTACGGCGCGTGGCTTATCTGTTGCCCTGGCTTGGCGAATATTTTTGAATATCTGCCTTTGATAGTCGGGGCGTTGCTGATATTCGTGTCGACTTTCTCATTCGGCGCGGTCTGCAACATGGTTTTGGCAGTAAAAGGCTTGCCGACGCTGAAACTGTTCCACCGCTACAGCTTTGCGCTGATAAAATTTTTATTTCCCGTGGCGGTGCGTATAGGGAAAATCTTCGGCATCAAGCGGCGGCAGATAGAAGGCTCGTTCGTGGCGGTGAGCAATTTGATTTTCCTAAAGAGCGGCATAAAAGTTCCCGCCAATCGTCTTTTGGTATTGAGCCCGCATTGTCTGCAACTGTCTACGTGCCCGCACAAAATCACACGCGACCCGAACAACTGCAAGCGTTGCGGCGGTTGCAACGTCGGCGATTTGATGAAGCTGGCGGAGGAAATGGGCTTTACGTTTTTCGTGGCGACGGGCGGGACATTGGCTCGGCAAGTCGTAAAACAAAAACGCCCGCAAGCAGTCTTGGCAATAGCTTGCGAACGCGATTTGATGAGCGGCATTCAAGACGTGTACCCTCTGCCGGCTGTCGGCGTGCTGAACATTCGCCCGAACGGACCTTGCCTCAACACGCGCGTAGATATGGACGAAGTGCGCCGCGTCTTGAGCCAAATCGTCGAATGAGTCGGAGGAAAAATTTTTGGCACAACGAGAATTGCCCTCGGCGATTGAAATGGAAAAGAAACTCCTTAGCGCAATGCTGCTAAAGGAAGGCGCGGTTATCCCGACAATAGCCAACATGCTGACTGAAGAAGATTTTTATCGCGAGGAGAATCGAATAATATTCCGCGCGTTGCTTACAGTCTACAATCGCGGCACGCCGCCCAACACGTTGTTGGTCGAAGAGGAATTGCTTCGCACAGACGACCTCAACCGTGTGAGCAGGATGTATTTGTTTTCGCTGATTGATTTGGAATTTTCAACAGCGCGAGCGGAGGCTTATGCCGCTACGATTCGGAAAAAAGCGACCTTGCGACGGCTGATAAACGCGGGCTTGGAAATAGCTGATGAAGCCTACGACGCGCGCCGAGACGTTGAGGACATTCTGGACGAGGCGGAGAAAAAAATTCTTTCCGTGACGAACACAAACAATCAGACGGGCTTTGAAAAAGTATCCTCGGTTTTGCAAAGGTCGTTTGAGAGGATTCAGCACCTCCACAGTCACCCTGACGAAATGGAGGGCGTAACGACAGGGTTGACCGATTTGAACAGAGTAACGAATGGTTTCCAGAAATCGGATTTGATTTTGCTTGCCGCGCGCCCGTCCATGGGCAAGACCGCCTTGGCACTGAACATTGCCGTAAACGCCGCCATTAGAAAAAAAGTCGTCGCGCTGTTTTCGCTGGAAATGAGCAAGACCCAACTTGGCAACCGCATCCTCAGCACGGAAAGCAAAGTGAATTCGCAATATCTGAACACGGGTAATTTTTCCGACACTGACATGCAAAACTTGCTTCAAGCCTTGGGCGAGCTGTCGCCGCTGAAACTTTTCATAGACGACACGGCGGGCATAACGCTTTTGGAATTGCGCTCAAAGGTGCGGCGGCTCAAACACGAACACGGGCTGGACTTGATTGTAATCGATTATCTGCAACTGATGCAGGGCGGGCGTTCGCGTCTTTCCGAGCAAAACCGTCAGCAAGAAATTTCGGATATAAGTCGGAACTTGAAGGCGTTGGCGCGCGAATTGAATGTGCCTATCCTTGCGCTAAGTCAACTTAGCCGAAACGTGGAAATGCGCGCCGATAAAAAGCCGCAACTTAGCGACTTGCGCGAATCGGGTAGCTTGGAACAGGACGCCGATATCGTCATGTTCCTCTACCGCGACGAATATTACAACCGCGACGACACCGACAATCAAAATATCGCCGAGCTGATTATCGCGAAGAATCGCAACGGCCCGACGACTTCAATAAGACTTCAATTCAACAAAGAGATTATGCATTTCGGCGATTTGACGCGCGACGAATTTTAAGCAAAGAGAAATTTCATCCTCGGCTAAGGTCGGGGATTTTTTTACAGCTGACCTTCAAGCTCAAGGTTAATCAGGTTGTTCATTTCCACGGCGTATTCAAGCGGCAATTCCTTGGCAATTGGCTCGACGAACCCGCGAACAATCATTGCCCGCGCCTCCGCCTCCGATATGCCACGCGCCATAAGATAAAAGACTGCCTCTTCCGATATGCGCCCGATTTTCGCCTCGTGACCGATATCTGCCTCGTCGCCTTCCACGTCCATGACGGGCAAAGTGTCAGAGCGTGATTCGTCGTCAAGCATGAGTGATTCGCAGTTGACGGAACATTTCGCGTAAGGGGCGTTCTTCGTGACTTTGACTGCCGAACGATACGTTGCCGCGCCGCCCGACTTTGAAATGGTGCGCGTGTTTATGTTGGCTGAAGTCTTCGGAGCCGCGTGGACGACAATCGCGCCCGTGTCCAAGTTTTGCCCTTTGCCCGCGAACGTGACGCCCGTGAATTCGGCGCGCGCCCCTTCGCCGTGCAAAACGCTACAAGGATACAACATCGACACGTGAGAGCCGAAACTGCCGCTTACCCATTCGATAAGCCCGTTCGCCTCGACAAGCGCGCGTTTGGTGTTCAAGTTCATCATGTTGCGCGACCAATTTTCAATCGTGGAATAGCGGAGGCGTGCGCCCTCCTTGACGAACAGCTCGACGCAACCGGCGTGCAAATTCGTTACGTTGTAGCGCGGAGCCGAACAGCCCTCGATGAAGTGCAACTTCGCGCCCTGCTCGACGATTATCAGCGTATGCTCGAATTGCCCCGCGCCCGCCGCATTCAGCCTGAAGTAGGACTGCAAAGGAATTTTCACGTCGACGCCCGCAGGCACGTAGACGAAACTGCCGCCCGACCAAACCGCTCCGTGCAAGGCGGCAAACTTGTGGTCTTTGGGCGGGACAAGCGTCATGAAATATTCGCGGACGATGTCTTCGTGTTCGACGAGCGCGGTTTCCATATCGGTGTAGACGACGCCCAAATCGGTCAGCCGCTTCTGAACGCTGTGATAGACGACCTCCGAATCGTATTGGGCACCCACGCCCGCCAGCGATTTTTTTTCGGCGGCGGGAATGCCGAGCCTGTCGAACGTCCGCTTAATTTCGTCGGGCACCTGCGACCAATCGCTAACCTGCGCGGCATTGGGCTTGACGTAGGTGACAATCTCGTCCATGTTGAGCGCGCTAATGTCGGCTCCCCACGTCGGCAAGTCAATGCGTCGATAAACTTCCAAGGACTTTAGGCGGAAGTCAAGCATCCAAGGCGGGTCATGCTTGCGGGCGGATATATCGCGAATGATTTCTTCAGTCAAGCCCGCGTCGGTCTTGTAAATCGATTTGTCGGCGTCGCGCACGTCATACAACGCCCGTTCAATATCAGCAATGTAATTCTTCATGAATTGTCCTCTCAAAAAAATTTTCGGCCGGGGTTTGTTGGTAAATTAACGAATGAGTAGCAAGGGACAGAGGCCGCCATGGATGGCGGCCGCCGGCAACAGAAACAGGGATGTTTCTTTGCCGGCACAAGCGGCTGACTGGGACGCGGGCGTTGCGGTGGTGGTTGGCTTCCGCCCCTGCGAGGCGAATTTCTTTGGCAAGCATGAGGTTTGCATCCAGATGGCACGCTTAAACTTCTCGACGGTTTAAGAGGTTGAACAGTTTCCACACTGTTCCCCCGCTTTCAAAGCGGGTCTTTCTTCGCTGAAAGAAAGTAGATTCGATTAATCCAAGCTGTTGATACGCCGAATCCGAATCGACCATTCAATTTATCAACACACCCCGGCAATGCCAAGTCACGCTTGCTCAAAGGGCGCATAACCCCGCTCCGAAACTTCATGAACAAGTTCCGAGCCGCCGTTCTTGACGATTCGCCCGTTAAGAAAAATGTGCGCGCGAGTAACGGGCAAGTGCTTTAGAATTTGGGCGTTGTGCGTGATGATTATGCAGGAATTTTCGGCGTTGTGGAATTTGGCGACGCCGCTTGAAACTATTTCGACCGCGTCGACGTCAAGCCCGCTGTCGGTTTCGTCGAGCAGGGCAAGTTTCGGCTTGAGCGTGAGGAGCTGAAGAATTTCGTTGCGTTTCTTTTCGCCGCCGCTGAAGCCGACATTCATGTAGCGATTGGCGTATTCGGGCGCGATTTGCAATTCCTTCATGAGCGCAAGCAGTTCCTTATGGAATTGGAGGATTTTAATCTTTTCGCCCGTGACGGCCTGTTTGGCGGTGCGCAACATGTTTTCGACCGTGATGCCAGGAATTTCTTCGGGCGTCTGGAAGGACAAAAAAATTCCGCGCCGAGCCCTTTCAAAAGTTTTCAGCGCGGCGAGGTCTTCGCCTTCAAAAAATATTTTGCCGCCCGTGATTTGATATTTCGGGTGACCGAGGATAACGTTCATTAACGTCGACTTGCCGCTGCCGTTGGGACCGAGGATAACGTGAATTTCGCCCTTGCCGACGTTCAGGCTGAGGCCGCGCAGAATTTCCTTTTCGCCGACGCAGACACGCAAATTTTCTATCTCAAGCAAAGTGATTCGCCTCCTGTGCAATGTTTAGCCGTATTGTATTCGCGGGAAATTTTTTGTCAACCAAACATTTCGCACAGGCGCAACGTCACGAAAACTTTCGGCGCATGGAATTTGCCGCGTAACCTGCCAAAAATTTTATTTCGTTTCGGTAAAGACTTTGGCGATAATTTTCCAACCGTCCGCCTCTTTACGCAAGAGGTGATAGTCGACGAAATTTTGCCCGTGCCAATTTTCCATGGTGATACGAATCGCCGCAACGTCGCCTGTGGCGTCGAGCACATCGACAATCGCCCGCGCGTTGGTCTTGCCTGCTTTGTCTACGCCGTCGAAGAGCGTTTGAATCGGTTCGCCGTTAATCGTCGCATTTTTGTGGAAGGCGGGCTTCATAATCGAGCTGTCGCCGTTGCCGCCGTCAATGTAAAGTTGTGCCGTCCTGCGAATGTCTTCGTAATCTTTAATCGTCACGAAAATTTCCTCCTCAATGAATTTGCCGCGTAACCTGCCAAAAATTTGTATCGCCCGACCGTCGACGCAAGAGCTCTTCAAAGACCGCCCGCCTGCGCTACAGCCTTGCCGAGTTCGTAGGCCTCGTCAAGTTCTTTGTGACCTTTGATGTCGCCGACCTTCATGACGCCGCCCGCCAATACGTGACCGCGTTCCGTCCAGCCGAGGTGTTTCATAAGGTTTTGGTAGTATTGAAGCGCGTCGTCGAAGCCGTAACCTTCAGCCGCCATAAGCAACACGGATTCTTTGCGCGGGTTGGCGTAGTTGGGGTCGCATTCGGCAACGGCAAACAATCTGTCGAACGCCGTGCGCAACTGCCCGCTGAAGTTCCAATAGTAGAGCGGCGTCGCCAAAACCACGACGTCGGCCGCCGTATACGCGGGATAAATTTTGTCCATGTCGTCGCGCTGAATGCAGGGGTGTTCGGGATTTTTTCCGCCGCCGAAGCAACCTTTACAGCCGTGAATGTTCATTCTGTCCAAAAGAAAAATTTCGACCTCGCAACCCTGCTCACGTGCTCCTTTTGCGAACGCCTCGACCAAAGCCGACGTGTTGCCCTTGGCGCGCGGGCTCCCGTTCAATACGACAACCTTTCTGCTCATTCGATACACTCTCCTAAATTTATTTTTTGTTGAAAAGATTTTTGGCGTGTGATATATTTCGTGCGTTGAACTTGCGCAGTCGGAAACGATGGGCGGAGCGTTCAAATCTAAAACCCCCGAAAGGGGGCGAAGTTCTTGTTTACGATTATCTTCCGCGTGGTGGTCATCACGGTGATTATCCTCTGGGCATTAACGAATACGGCCTCCTAAGCTGTGGCGAGCCAGGAGACCGACGATCCTTGTAACATCTGCTATATATTACGGGGGTGTGAACGCTTTAATCGAGTTCGTGCGTCGAAAGACGCTTATTTTTTTACTGCCACGAAAATCTATCACACGAAAATTAAATTGTCAATGATTTTAAGCGCGAATTTCTTCGACGCCCATGTAAGGCACGAGAGCCTTGGGAATTTTGACGGAGCCGTCCGCTTGCTGATAATTTTCGAGAATGGCGGCGACCGTGCGCCCGACCGCTATGCCGGAGCCGTTTAGCGTGTGAACGTATTCGGGCTTGGATTTGTTATCGCGGCGGAATTTGATATTGGCGCGGCGAGCTTGATAATCGGTGCAGTTGGAGCAGGACGAAATTTCGCGATACTTGCCCTGCGCGGGCATCCAAACTTCAATGTCGTAAGTTTTGGCGGAAGTGAAGCTCATATCGCCCGTGCAAAGCATAACGACGCGATAAGGAATTTCCAACACGCGCAAAACGTCTTCGGCGGCGTCTACCATGCTTTCGAGTTCGTTCCACGAATCTTCGGGCTTGGTGAACTTAATCAGCTCAACCTTGTTGAATTGGTGTTGACGAATCAAGCCGCGAGTGTCACGCCCTGCCGCGCCCGCCTCCGCCCTGAAGCAAGCCGTGTAGCACGCGTAATATTCGGGCAAAGTGTCGGCGGAAAGAATTTCGTCGCGGTGAAAGTTCGTCATGGGGACTTCGGCAGTCGGGACAAGATAATAGTCGAGCCCTTCGAGCTTGAACATATCCTCCGCGAATTTCGGCAACTGACCCGTGCCAATCATGCTGTCGCGGTTGACTATGTAGGGCGCGAGCATTTCGGTGTAGCCGTGCTTGTTGGCGTGCAAATCCATCATGAAGTTAATGCAAGCGCGTTCGAGGCGTGCGCCGAGCCCGCGATAGAACGTGAACCTTGCGCCCGTGACTTTGCCTGCGCGGTCGAAGTCGAAGATATTGAGCGCGGTGCCGATGTCCCAATGCGCTTTGGGCGTGAAGTCGAAGGCGGGCGGCGTGCCCCACTTGCGGATTTCGGGGTTTTGCGTGTCGTCCTTGCCGATAGGAACGTCGGCGGCGGGAATGTTCGGAATGTGCAGAAGCAAGTCGCGCAAATCGTTTTCCACGCCGCGAAGTTCGGCGTCGAGTTCGGAAATTTTTGCGCCGAGCTTGCGGACTTCGGCGGAAATGGATTCGGTATCTTCGCCGGCTTTTTTCATTGCGCCGATTTTTTTTGACGTGGCATTGCGTTGGCTCTTAAGCTGTTCGGTTTCGCCGAGGATGGCGCGGCGTTTTTGTTCCAAGTCGCTGAAGTTATCGAGATTCAAAGCGTTGTTGCGATTCTTTAACATGGCGCGAATCAAATCAAGATTGTCGCGCACGAATTTCATATCGAGCAAAAAAATTACCTCCAAAAAATTTTTTCGGAGGCATTCTAGCAAAGCGGAAAAGCTTTTGCAACGTCACTTGTCGCCGCGCAGTCGACCGCAAGCAAATCGTCGCCGACAATCAACTTATCGCAAAGCCCCTTGGCGTTTTTCAGCAAGTTGAGATGCCCGATATGGAACAAATCATAAACGCCCGTCGTGTAGCCTATAACCACGCTTAAACCTTCTTGATTTCGTCGGCAATGCTTTTAAAAATGAATTCGCTCGCCAACATGCCGTTGGTCTTCGGGTAGTTCAAAAGCTTGTCGAAAACCTCCTTGCGCTCGGCGGCTTTGTAGTCGTCGCCTTCGATAAAGACTCTCTGCATCATCGTAGCGATAGCATCCAAGTCCTTTCCCTCGACAAGATAAGCTGTCTTCAAAATCGCCTCGCCCAGCTCATTAAAATTTTGCGTGTCGCGCGTCAAATAAATCATAGGCTTATCGACGTACTGATATTCGGCAACGAAGGAGGCGCAGTCTTGAATCATGCCGTCACTCGTGGCGAAAATTTCTTGATAGTAGGCACCCGTGCAAACTTGCGCGTTGGGCAAGTCGTTCCATTTGCGCATATACTCTTCGTAGGCGTCAATGTCGGGGAAAATTTTATTGCTCACCGCCCTGACGGGCAAATGCGAATGCGGCTTGACAATCCAAGAAATTTCGGGGTGAGCCTTAGCGAAATCGTACATGAATTGATAGTTCCATTGAAAAGTCGCAAGCACGGGGCCGACGTTCGTTATCGAGTGATGCGGCGCCCAAATGATTTTCTTTGCATCGGGACGCGCCATTTTCCACTTGAAGTCAAGCGCAACGTTCTTTTTGAAGAAGACGTCCATTTTGGGATAGCCGCTGTAAAGCCCGCGCGGCATTCCGACTTTGGAAATTTTTTGGCACAATGCCAACAAAATCGTCGACGGGAAAAACATCCTCCACAACACGCGAACAAATGGCGAGCCGAGCAGTCCGCCTCTGTCACACACGCTGAAGGTATAAGGAAAATTCACCAGCAAAGTCGTCACTTTGAGGTTTATGATACGAAAGGCCGCGGGAATCAGATTTTGATACGGCGACAAACAAAAGAGAACATCTTGCGCAGGAATGCCGCCGGTTCGGGCGTCCAAATCAAAAACATTGACGCCATGAGCCGCGAATCTTTTTGCGTCCGAGGCGCGCTCTTCGCTGACAACTTTATTGTCGGATTTTGTGCGGAGAAAAATTGTCGGCTCAAAACGCTCGTCACGGGCAAAGAGATTGTACAAATCATCACCGAACCAAAACGACGAATGCATAAAGTAAAAGCCGACTTTGATTTTGTCTTTGCGGCGAATCTTTTCGGCGGAAATTTCAAAGACGCGCGCCGCCACGTCGTTGTAATCGTCTTTCGGCAAAATATTGGACAGCTTTGCAAGGTATTCGTAAGTTACGTCGGACAGGGCTTTAGCCAACAAATTCTTGCACTCGTCGGCGGGCAATGTTTTGGACAGCCGCTTGAAGTCGTTGCTTGCCATCCTGCAAAAGATATGCGCTACCAAATTTTTGTAATCGCTCGGAAAATTTTTCGTCAGCACGTCAAAATAATCTTTGTCCATGCCGTAAATTTTTTCAGCCGAAATGACGCCTTTCATGCAAAGCCTTTGGTTGAGCAACGCGCTTGCCGCCGCCGCTCCCATAGAATTCAAGTGCCATTTACCTTGAAAACAAGCGGTCTCAAGTTTCACGTCTAGCATGTCGATAAGCACGAGCTTGGAATTTTTTTCTGCAGTAGCGATGGCTTGGCGGAAACGCGTCAGAACATCCGCGTTGAAAGTTTTCCTCAAGGAAGGTTCGACTGGAAGAAGCACGCCGACAGGTCTTGCGCCGTTATCCTCACACAGCTTGCAATAATCCTTCAGAGCCGTTGTCATCGCTTTAAAGTCGTTGTCGGTCAGAAATTTTTTCGCATCGTCAGCAGAATTAATCGACAGCCCGATTATGACAAACTTAATCGACTTGGGCGCAACGTGTTCAAAGACCTGCGCGGCAACGGAATAGCTTTCTTGCAAGGTTTGATTCGCATTCGACAGGTTGACACCTTCGCCGGAAATGAAATTCAAATCCAATCCAGCCACGGCACAGGAGCCGCCCGTCACAAAAAAATCCGCGCCGCCTTGTTCGAGGTGGCGCAAATTGGCAAGCCAAGCGGGATTTATCTGCGCGGCAAGTTCAATGTCAAAAATATTGCTCGCCGCGACGCCGTCAGCCGTCAAACGTTCCTTGACTTTAAGAACGTCCTCGACATACCACAGACAATCGGGCTCGCGATTCAAAATTTCCTTGACGGCAGAAAAATCCATTCGCGCAACACTCTGCCCGCCAATTTCCAATGATCCGCCGTCAGATTTTTCCTGCACGACGGCAACAAGATTCACGTCGTCGAAGTTCAATTTCCGTGCCACACCGGTAAAAAATTTTTCACTCAAGGCAACGAGCACGGCATTCACCTTTTCCACGGCAATACCTCCAAAACTTTTGCAAAAGCGATTCAATCTGATTTTGGCGAAGTGTACTATACGCATAAAATTTTTTCAACTTGCGCCGCCGACAGATGCTTTGAAAAGCCGTCCCCTTTGCGATTTAAAGGCGACATTCGACGTTGACTTGAAATTATTTTCAGAGTGTGTTAGATTAGGCGCGCTTCAAAAAATTTCTTGGGAGGTTTCAATCTCATGGCAGTTAGTTTGAAAAAGGGACAGAAAGTCGACCTCACGAAGACAAACCCCGGCTTGAAGGAAATTTTGGTCGGGCTCGGCTGGGACGTAAACAAATACGACGGCGGCAAAGACTTCGATTTGGATTCGTCGGTCTTCATGCTCAACGCCAACGGCAAAGTCAATAGCGACGACGATTTCGTTTTCTACGGCAACCTCAAGCACAAGAGCGGCGCGGTCGAACACATGGGCGATAACCTCACCGGCAAGGGCGAAGGCGACGACGAGGAAATTAAAATCGACCTCAGCAAGGTGCCCGCCGATATCGAGAAAATCGACTTCACCGTCACGATTTACGAGGCGGAAGAGCGCAAGCAAAACTTCGGGCAAGTCGAAAACGCTTTCATTCGCGTCGTGAATGCGGCGACGGGCGAAGAGCTTATCCGCTACGACCTGGGCGAAGACTTCTCTATCGAAACGGCCGTCGTTATCGGCGAACTCTATCGCAACAAGGGCGAATGGAAATTCAACGCCATTGGCTCCGGCTTCGGCGGCGGCTTGGCTTCGCTCGGCAAAAACTACGGCGTCAATGTGTAATTGTTAGGGACTGGGGACTGGGGACGAGGGACTAGAGTTTGGACTTGTCCCTTGTCCTTTTTCCTTGAAAGGAGTATTTATCATGGCAGTCAATCTTCAAAAGGGGCAGAAAGTTTCGCTTAAAAAGACCAACGGCGGCACGCTGTCCAATCTGATGGTCGGGCTCGGCTGGGATGCGGCTAAGCCCGAAGGCGGCTTCTTCAAGCGGCTGTTCGGCAGCGCGGAGAGTATCGACTGCGACGCGTCGGTTTTCGTCTGCCAAGGCGGCAAATTCGTCGACAAAGACGACCTCGTTTACTTCGGCAACCTCAAGCACCGTAGCGGCGCGATTCAGCACATGGGCGACAACTTGACGGGCGAAGGCGAAGGCGACGACGAACAGATTTTCGTTAAGCTGGACGACATGCCCGGCCGCTACGACAAGCTGATTTTCGTCGTCAACATCTACCAAGCCGTCGAGCGCAAGCAACATTTCGGCATGATTAAGAACGCCTACATCCGCATAGTCGACGCCGACACCCGCGAGGAGCTTTGCCGCTTCAACCTTAGCGAAGACTATACCGACATGCTGTCGATGATTGCGGGCGAAGTTTACCGCTACAAGAACGAATGGAAATTCAACGCGGTCGGCACGGGCACCAAGGACACCGGGCTCAACGATTTGGCGAAAAGGTTCAGATAAGCCATGAAAAAATTTTTACTGACAATCTGCGCGGCTCTGTTGTTGCTTGCGACGCCCGCGCAGGCTCAAGATTTGGGCGTCGAGCTTACGGACATATCGGCGGAAGATTTCAACGCGCCGATAGAAAAATTCTACGCCACTCTGCCGCAAGCAAAGGGCAACTACAAAAGCCGCGTGCGTCCGATTGTAATTGAAGGCGCAATGAACACCGAGACCGAAGTTTTGATTCGCGCGCTGAAAAAGCCCGTCGTCTACCGCGAAATGAATTACATGTTCGTGGCGGGCACGTACAAAGATTATCCCGTCGTGATTGTGCGCACCGAAATTGGTTTGGCGAACGCGGCGGCGTCCACGGCTTTGGCGATTAAAAAGTTCAATCCCTGCGCGGTTATCAATCAAGGCACGGCGGGCGGTCACGACCCCGCGTTGAAAATCGGCGACATCGTCATAGGCGAGCGCAGTTTCGACCATACCGCCTTCAGGAGCGCGTATTCGGCGGCGGGTGCGGGCATTGACTTGACCAAGCAGGAAAACATCGGCACCTACGCCTACGACGCGGCGACGAAAAAATTTCAAGCCTACACGGAATATTTCCCCGACCCCAAGCTGTTGCAGGTTGCAAAGACGGTTGCCGCCGCCAACAAAAATTTTAACGTCACGACGGGCGTCATCGGCACGGGCAACAGTTGGCTTGAATGCATCGACTATATGAACTTCCTGCACGACAAATACGGCTCAAGCTGCGAGGAAATGGAAACCAACGTTGCCGCGCAGATTTGCCAAAATGCTGGCGTCCCGTTTATCGGGATTCGCGTCCTGTCCGACAACGCGACCAACAGCCGCGAATACGTCCCCGAAACGGCGAAAATCGCGCAAGATTTCGTTTTGCTTGTCGTTGAAAGATACGTTCGCGACGTTTTAAAGTAAGACACGCGGGATTTGACTAGTCCCCAGTCCCAAGTCCCTCGTCCCTAAATTGGAGGTATCAAGTTGAAAATCACAGGTTTGACCGATGCTCAAGTTCAAGAGGCAAAGGCAAAGTTCGGCGACAACAGCATCACCGAACAGGCTCGCGAAGGCTTTTGGGATAAGCTCAAAGGCAACTTCGACGACCCGATAATCAAAATCTTAATCTTCGCGCTGGCTCTGAACGTGTTCTTCGCGTTCATGGGCAAATCGGAATGGTACGAATCGGTCGGCATAGCGATAGCGGTTTTGTTGGCTACGCTGGTGTCGACTTTTTCCGAATACAAGAACGAAAGCGCATTCCAGAAACTCCAGGGCGAGGCGTCGTTGATAAAGTGCAAAGTCTATCGCAACGGCGTCGTCACCGAAATTCCGATAAACGATATAACCATGGGCGATTGCGTGCTGTTGCAGACGGGCGACAAAATCCCCGCCGACGGCGTGATTATCGACGGCTCAATCAACGTCGACCAATCGATTCTCAACGGCGAAGCAAAGGAAGAGGCGAAGACTCCCGCGCCCGACGAAGCGACTGCCGACGAATCAGCGCAAAGCACCGACTTCCTCAACCCGCACAAAGTCTTCCGCGCGGCTGTCGTGGCGGGCGGCTCGGCGACTATGAAAACCGTCACGCTCGGCGATAACACCGTCTACGGCAAGATTGCGGGCGAATTGCAAATCGACGAAGACCGCGACACTCCGCTCAAGCTCAAGCTCGGCGACCTCGCGCATCAAATCTCCAAGTTCGGCTACGCGGGCGGCGTGGCGATTGCCATTGCCTTCATGTTCGAGCGCATTGTCATTCAGAACAACTTCGACAGCGCGCTGATGGCGGCTTACTGCTCCGACTGGATGAACATTCTCAACAGCCTCGTCGAAGCCGTCATGCTTGCCGTCATAATCATCGTCATGGCGGTGCCTGAAGGCTTGCCGTTGATGATTGCGATTGTCTCCGCGCAGAATATGGGCAAGATGCTCAAGGATAACGTCCTCGTCCGCAAGATTTCCGGTATCGAAACGGCGGGCAGCTTGAATTTGCTTTTCAGCGACAAGACCGGCACGATTACCAAGGGCTTGCTTGAAGTCGTCACGTTCATTGACGGCACGGCGAATTTCACGGAAACGTTCGACAAGCTCGGCGCGAAACTTCAATCGCTGGTGTCGTTGTCGATTCGCTTCAACAACGGCGCGGTCATTGCGGGCGATAAGATTGTCGGCGGCAACATGACGGACAGAGCCTTGCTGGGCTTCCTTATCGGCAAGGACACGCCTCCGAACGTCACGATTGGCGACACCGTTCCTTTCGACAGCGCGAAGAAATATTCTATGGCGAAAGTCAGCGGCGATTACAATTTGTGGCTGATTAAGGGCGCGCCCGAACGTCTGCTCGACAAGTGCAGCTACTACTACGACAGCGACGGGCTCAAGCAGCCGCTCGCCTCGACCGCCGCGATTAACGCCAAGATTGACGAACTCGCCAACCGCGCCATTCGCACGCTTGCGCTCGTCACCTACGACGGCGAAGTTGTCGACGGCAACATCCCCGACAGCGGCTTGACGTTCGTGGGCGTCACGGGCATTCGCGACGACGTAAGACCCGACGCCATTAAGGCTATCGAACAAGTTCACTCGGCGGGCGTGCAAGTCGTCATGATAACCGGCGACCGCAAAGAGACCGCGCAGGCCATTGCGAAGGAAGCGGGCTTGATTGAAATTGACGACGCGATTGTTATCACCAGCACCGAACTCAACGAAATGAGCGACGACGAAGTCAAGAAGGCCTTGCCGAAGATTCGCGTTATCGCTCGCGCCCTGCCCACCGACAAAAGCCGCCTCGTTCGCTTGGCGCAAGAACTGAACTTGGTCGTCGGCATGACCGGTGACGGCGTCAACGATTCGCCCGCGCTCAAAAAGGCCGATGTCGGTTTCGCAATGGGCGGCGGCACCGAAGTCGCGAAGGAAGCCAGCGAAATTGTCATCCTCGACGACAACTTTAAATCTATCGGCAAGGCGATTCTTTACGGCCGCACGATTTTCAACTCGATTCGCAAGTTCATCATCTTCCAGCTCACGATTAACGTCAGCGCGGTTTTGATTTCGTTCATCTGCCCGCTGCTCGGCTTGGAAAACCCGTTGTCAATCACGCAAATCTTGTGGGTCAACCTCGTCATGGATACTTTGGCGGCGTTGGCATTCGGCGGCGAACCCGCACTTGACCGCTTTATGGACGAGGCTCCGAAGCGGCGCGACGAAAAAATTATCAGCCCCTACATGACGTCCGCGATTGGCGTCGGCTCGCTGTGGGGCTTCGCAATGGGTTTGGTCTTCCTGCTCACCGACTTTTCGCGCGAACATTTCCGCGACATCAACCCCGAAGGCGTCAATCTCACTTTCGGCGGCGATTCGGTCTTCTTGCTCACGGGCTACTTCTCGTTTTTCATATTTTTAGCTGTTTTTAATGCATTTAACGCCCGCACCGACCGAATCAACCTGTTCGATAACATTAGCGGCAACCCCGGCTTCTTGCGCGTCATGGCGTTGATTGTCGTCGTGCAAATCGCAATGACGTACCTTGGCGGCGCGATTCTGCGTTGCTACGGTCTCACGATGAGCGAATGGGCGTTCGTAATTGCGATGGCAGTAACCATCATCCCTGTTGATATTGTCCGCAAGTTGATTGTAGGCTCTTCCAAATAAAAATCACTCGAAACGCTGAAGTAAATATTCTGCAGACTTGCCAAAAATTTCGGCAAGTCTCTTTTTGTCTTTTTTCGTAAAACGAGTTTTACCGCGCATTTTGTTAGAAACGGAAACGACACCCAACCCCATGAGCTTTGCCAGCACGGTATATGACATGTTGCGCAATTCCATTTCGGCAATCAAGTTTTTGTAGGGCGAAATGCCGCGATTCGACAAAGTTGCCTCCGACCCGTCGTCGCGCTGAAGAAGGTATTCGATTGGCAACCCGAAAATTTTTTCAAGCTTTTCAGCGTCGCGTGCAGTGAAATTAAATTTGCCGTGTATTTTCTGAGAAAGAGTGCTTATGGCAATGCCCAAAAGCCCCACGAGGTCGGTGTAGAGCATTTTGCGTTTGTTAAGTTCGTTAAGCAAATTTTTGTAGGGCATTTCTATACGGTGAATCTCTGCCATTATTGCTCGACTTTCGTCCGTGTGGTGCTTGCCGAAGAAACCGTTATTTTCGCCTCTGACTTTCGCACCGATGTTCGCGCGATGTTCCGGCGAAAGCTTCTTGCCTTTGCGCGCCGCAGAAACATTTGCACACTGTGCGGGCGTGAACTTATATCCGATCGTTCCTTCACCGCCGTCAGTCATGTTGTAGCCGCAG
Source organism: uncultured Selenomonadales bacterium (assembly GCA_946407095.1). Taxonomy (GTDB): domain Bacteria; phylum Bacillota; class Negativicutes; order Selenomonadales; family Selenomonadaceae; genus Quinella. The sequence continues at coordinate 32,706 of CAMJMR010000020.1, forward strand.
GGGGCTTTGCTCTTGAGCACAGCGATGTAATAGCGTTCCCAATAATCAAGCTCCTCTTTCGAGTAGCAAGTTTTGATGACGCCGTAACGGAAATTTTCGATGCCGTACTTTTGAATCGCCTTGTCGACGACGATGTCGCCGCGAAGGTGTTGCGCCATGCGCACATTCAACGGCTGTGTGGTCTGCCCGACGTATCGCTTGCCGTTGACGAGGTTCCAGATGAGGTAAATTACTCCGCCTTCGTCCATAATATCAATCCCCTTTCATTGACAGCGCGGCGCGAGCGTTGTAGAATTCAAACGCTGGATAGGGCTTTGCTGTGTGTTCTTGATTGTTTTGTGACGATTCAAGTTTAGCACCGCAAGGCTTTTTTCGTCAAGAAGGCATGTCGTTATTTAGATTTGAGGGGTTTTTGATATGGAAGAAAATATTTCATTCGCACAGCAGAAAATCAATGTTCTTCAATCATTGCTTGTGACGCAAACCGGACAATTTCAAAAGTTGGCGCGCTAAGTTTCTAAGCCAAAATGTTTTGTTCGCGCTTACTTTGCCGTAAACGTCGGCGACGATTTATTTTTAAAAATACTGGTCAATCGTTATCCCAATGTAGTTTTTTTCTTTCCTGCCGCCTTTCCCTATCCCGAAATGTTCAAAGAGGCTCCGAATGTCATTTGCGAACTCAATCGGTACAGCGATCGTAATTTTTTGGATAATTCTGCCGGCTATGATTTTGCAATTTCAATCGGCGGTTCTCTGTATCAGGCTCATAATATAAAAGGTGCTTTCGAACGCGATACGGGATTTTTCAACAGATTTGTCACGGCAGGCAAGCCGCTTTTCATAATAGGTTCCAACTTCGACAGGAATTACGGTAATGCGGTTTACAACGAAAAATTTTTTCACGATTTGTTTGCCCGCAACGGAAATTTATTGAAAGTAAGTCTTCGCGATACACATTCGTTTAATTATTTTAGAGATTTGCGAAACGTCACTTATGCCCCCGATATCGTGTTCGGTTTAAGCGACGGTTTTGTTGTTCCCGAAAATAAACGCTCGGGACTCGGCATAGACGTTATTTCAACTACATTGTCGACTCGAAAAAAAACTTTGGAAAATTTTCGCGAACAATATCTTGACGGAATGATTTCGTTAATCAAAAGCGCGATTGGCAAAGTCATAGACGTAAAAATTTTTTCCTTTTGCCTGAAAGAAGAAGACGCCAAAACGGTAGAGGAAATTGCTCCAAACCTGACTGCCGCCGAGCGGGCTCACGTGCAATATGTCCCTTATAATGGCGATCTCACAAATTTCCTTAAGGTCTTCGCTTCCATGAAATATATTGTGGCAACCAGGTTTCATGCGAATGTTCTTGCGCTGAAATTTCAGCAAAGGCTTTTTCCGATTGTTTATAACGACAAAACGCTGAATCTTTTGGAAGACTTGCAAATTTTTTCTAAAGAAGAGTTCTATGATTTGCGCAACGGCATAAGGCTTGATTTGAAAAAAGTTTGGCATCTTCTTGAAAACCCAAAAGATGTCCGTCTCAAAATGAACGAATGGACGGTAACCTCTGCCAGACATTTCTACGAACTTGATAAATATCTTCTGAATCTGTTCCATTAATTATTGCACTTGATGAGGTAGCTTCATGAATAAAAATATCTTTAAAGTTTCCGTGATTATCCCCGCCTGCAACGCGGAAAGATATTTGGGCGTGTGCCTTGAGAGTTTGCTGATTCAAACGCTGACGGACTTTGAGGTTATTGTCATCGATGACTGTTCGACCGACGCGAGCCCCGCCGTTGCCGAGAATTATCTTGAAAGTTTCGGCAGACGAATGAAGATTGTCATGACGGAAACAAATTCGGGCAGCGGAGCCGTCCCGCGAAATATCGGGCTGGAACAAGCGAGCGGCGAATACGTTTACTTTGTCGAATTTTTTACTTGCGGCGCGGAGCCCGTCTCAAAAAATCTTGAGCTTGCGGCTTGGTGTTATACGGATTCGTTTGTCGAGGAGCCGACCTTTGAGACGGAAGACCTTGCCGAGCGCGTCAAAAAATTTTTGGCGTCGAAATTTTGTTGGGCACCGTGGGCGAAGTTCATACGGCGCGATTTTCTGATTGACAACGCGATAACCTTGCCGCCAATGACAATCGCCGACGACGTTGTTTGGACGTTCAAAATACTCTGCTTGGCGAAACGTTGGCTGCGTGTGCCGATGCCGCTTTATGTCAACAGAAAAAATGCCGCTTCGATAATGCGCCGCGAACGGACGCCCGAACAAATGATAACCTTCCGCACGAGCCCGCTGATAACCGGCTTGGAGGTTTTGGATGAATTCATGCGCGAGTTTGACTACTTCAAAAAAAATCCCGTCGTCCGCTTGCAAGTGCTGAATTTCTTCGCGCTGATGCAAATCGACAACATGAGGGACGCGCTGAACGCCTTGGAACCGACGGAGGCTTACGAAATATTCTTGCGCGAATTCAGGGCGGCGGGCACTTCGCAACCTGCGCTGCTTGCCTACCTGCTGACAATGAACAACCTTTATCGGAATGAGCTGACGGCAACGGTCGACGCTTGAAAATTTTCCGCGCCTTCGTCGTGAAGATATTGCACGAAGTTAATTTCGTCGCGGTCGTCCGTGCCCGAAAACCAAACGTTGCTTTGCGAAAAGGGATGCGTGTGCACGTCAATCATCGTGTCGATATCAATGCGGCGGTCGAGTTCAAGAAGTCTTTCACGCAAAAATTCTCCCGACACCCTAAGCGCGGCAACCGATTGATTCCGATAATATTCTGCGTCCGCGAAGTAAATATCCGCGACGGTGATGACGCAAAGGTTATCGACGACATTCCTTTTGCCGAGCAAGCAGGCATAATATTCGCGGCTTGAGTCGGCAAGCAGATGCGCGCGCAGTTTCCCGAAGTCTTGATTCTTGAACTTTATCACGACTTCGAGCCCGCGATTTTTTTTGTTTCTGTCAGCCAAGTCAATCATTCCCGTCCAATTAGAGTGTGTTGTTAAACTTACGATGTGACCAGGAATTTTTTCGCATGACGAGGCGCGGCCGCTTTGAAAGCGGCGCAAGCGTGACGCTTGACCCAGATAGCGCGCCATACCGTCCGACAATTTCAAACGTTATCGCCGCGCCGGAACGAAATGCCTGCGCATTTCTAGCTTCCCGCTTTAAAAGCGACCGTAAGGCGGAAAAAGAACCGTCACTTGCTAAAGTTGGCCAACAGGCTCTAATCGTCCAGCGGGTGCGTCAGTACGTCAATGCACAGCGTGATTATATCCCACAGGTTGTCGCCGTATCGCCAATCGCTTATCTCGCGCAGCCGCGCAGGTTGCCAGGCGCCGGGCTTAATGTGCGTGCAATACCATTTCCACTGCCCCTGCCGCATGAATTCCATTTCCTCCGCCGTTTGACCGAATGCGCCGCCGTAGCCGCGGTCGTAGAAGTGTTGGGCATTGGCGGGTATTTGCAAGGACGCAGGCAAGTAAAAGCCGTTCGTCGGCAAGTCGGGATATTGGTCGGGGAAAATCAGCATCATACGCACGAATTTTTGACCGGGATTGGCGCGTTGCCACTCTTCGGGCAAAAGAAAACCGTTGAAGACAACCCAGTTGCAATCGTCGTCCAGTTCAACGGTGCTCCGCTTAAAAAATTTTTCCGACACTTGAAAGACCTGTTGAGTTATCAGCTCTTGCCGCCACGGCTCCTTGCAACCGAAATAAGTTGCGTCGGCTGCCTTCACGCGGTCGGGCACGATTTTATATTTGTCGCCGTCGTGAACCGTGTAATTTTGATACGGCTTCATGCGGTCGTTGTTGGCGGTGTTCGTCTTTATTACGGCGCGCGTCGACGGATTAACTCGCCTGCCCGACGCGTTAATTATGTCTTCGGGCGTCGCCGAACTCGGCACATTGACCCTTTTCCCGTTTACTATTACTGTCGGCATGTTTATCCTCCTGTTCTACCTTTGACTGCGCGGAACGTTTATCGTCCTGCCCCTTAGCGTGACGGTCGAATAGTTTTGCTCGTGAGCGGGATTTTCGGGCGGCAATGGCTTTTTGTTGCGCGGCTTCTTATTTTTGTTGAAGTCGCCGCCGACGCTGAAGTTGCCGCCGTTGAAAAAGCCGCCGTTGTTGAACAAATTGCCCGCAATGTTGAAATTGCCGCTGTTATAGAAATTGCCGACGACATTCACGTTGCCGCTGATGTTGAAGTTGAAAGCAACATGTTCCGACGCGCCCTCGCCCACGCACAACGACTGGCAGTCAATCAAGTCAAGCGTGATATCGTCCTCGCGGAATTCCAAAATTCGTCCGTTTATCTTGAGCTTAACCATTATTTTCTGCATCCTCTGAAGGCGGCGAAATAAAATTCTCGCGCTCGTATTCGACGTCCTCCAAAGTTTGATTTGAGTCGTCGAAGGGCTCAGCCTCCTCCGCAACAGGCTCCGCGTCGACAAGCGCGTCCAGATTGATAAAGCCCGAAGACTTCAAGGCAAGTTGTCTCGACATCGCCGTTTGGAAGGCGGCAACTTCAACGCGAATCCCGCGCCCGCGCAATTCAAGGACAATCGGGGTAAAATCGCTGTCGCCGCTGACAAGCACGACGATATCGGGCGCGTTGACGTAGGCGATACGCGAAATGTCCATCGTCATCTCAACGTCGAAATTGCACTTGTAACTGTCGCCCGCTATAGTGCCGACCTTCGACTTGACAATATAGCCCGCCTGCCACAGTTCGTCGATTTTCGCGTCCATGACGTGTTCTTGGCGCGGGTCAATCGGAACGTAGGCATACGCCGCCTGCAATGTGCGTTCCTCCGCCTCGTCGGCAAGGTAGTTCAGCAAAGCTCCGTAGTCAATGTCGCAATTCATTTGGCGAGACGAAGCGTTGACGTTCGCGTAGTCGAGAAACACCGCAACTTTCATCATAAGTAGACCTCCCTTGAAGTTTCTGTAAATAAGTCAAAGCATTATAAAAAAAAACACACGACTGTCAAGCCGGCGGGCAAAAAAAATCGGCAAGCCTGCCGCCTGCCGAATCGCGCTGAAATTTTTATTTAAACAGCTCAATCAACTGCTTGCCGATTAGAATCACGGTCATGCCGATAAACAGCGGGCGGACGTAAGTCGCGCCCTTCGTGATAGCCGTCTTCGCTCCGCAAGCCGCGCCCAAAATCATGCCGAAGCCCATAGGCAACGCGTAAGAATAATCGACGAGCCCCAAGCCCGCGAAGATAATCACGGCGGCAAGGTTGCTTGCGAAGTTGGCGGCGCGGGCGTTGGCGGCGGCTCCCAAAAAGCCGTAGCCCATCATCAGATACAGGAACAGCATGAACGAGCCCGTACCCGGTCCGAAGAAGCCGTCGTAAAGTCCGATAACGAAAATCATCACGACGCCAATCAAATAATTCTTGTGGGACACGCTGACAGATTTTTTGTCCGCGCCCCAATTTTTTTTCGCCACGGAGTAAATCGCGATAACAATCAGCATGACGACGACGAGCGGTCGCAAAAAATCTGGCGGGATTTGTCTGACAATCATCACGCCGACAATCGAGCCGACGAACGCCAGCGGAAACATCACCCGCATAATTTTTTTGTCGACGGTGCCCGAACGCCAATAAGTTATGAAGCCCGCGCAGGCTCCCATGCAGGCGGCCACTTTGTTGGTGCCGAGGACGTTAAGCATGGGCAAGCCCGCCCACATCAGTGCCGGCAACGAAATCAGCCCGCCGCCGCCGACAACCGAATCGATAAACGCCGCGATAAAGCCCATGCCCGCCATTGCTGCCATCGTTGCCAAGTCAAGCGTTTCCATTCCTCATTCCTAATTGCTTTTACGTCGCCCACTTCATAAGCAAGGACTCTTCCTCTTCGGGGCTGAGTTCTCCGCCCTGAATCATCTTTTGCGCCACGTCTTGAGCCTTAACGAACAGCTCAACAAAATTTTCGTCGTAAATCCTGTTCAAGTCGTTCAAAAGTTTTTGCGCCTCGTCGAAGGCGTCTTGCTTCATGTTGTTGACGGCGCGGCGGTCGCAAATCAAACCCAACGCCAACAGGCACACGCTTATTTCGACGTTGTTCAAGTTCCGCGAGCGAATGACCTTGCACAAATCGCTGACAACCTGTTCGCGGCGTATGCCGGAAGGTGTCGGACGCCCGTCGAGTTTGAAGGCAACGCCCAACGCGTGAGCCGAAATCTGAATCGCCGAGGACGTTGCGCCGTTCAAAATCTTAGCGCAATCCTTTTTGAATTCGTAGTAAATCCAATCGACTTCGGTCTTGGTTATCGCGTGCGTGTAAAGGTTCGCCATGCGGAATTTGTCGTTGTTGTGGAGGTTAATCAGCAAGGCAATGTCGTCGTCGTCGCCGCACATCGACAGCGTGTAAATCGCTTGAATCTTCGTGTTCATCCTCAAGCCCTGCGGTCTGCCGATATTTATCGAGGGATTGTAGATGTCGTCATCGAGAATGTGCAGGCAAAGGCGGGCGAGGCGTCTTTTCTGCGGAGCCGTCCAATCCGAGCCGATTTTCCGAGCGATTATCACGCAACGAAGCTTGAATGACTCTTCGCGAGAATTTTTGGCGTCGTCGAGCATCTGCAAGAGCGGTTCGGCAAATTCCTTGTGATTGGCGGCGGAAAGAATCGTGTTGACGTTGAGCTTGAGCGTTTGGGAAAATTTCATGTTGTCGTCTTTGTTGCGGTTGCGGAAGGCGTTATCGACGTTGCGGCACAGCGAGCGAATGGTATTGAGTTGCGCGCGCGGATTGACTCTGCCGCCGAGGCGAGTGATTAGCTTAGTCTTGAGTCCCTTTTCGAGGCCTGTCGCGATAGAAATTTCAGCCGTGCCGTGATCCATGATGTCGCGCCCGTGTTCGTCGCGGCAAGTGGCGGCGTCCATGCGGATGATTTTGTCTTCGTCCATGAAAATGCTGAACGTGACGAAAGTGTCGCCCGTCATGCGCGAGTAGCGTTCGGGGAATTCGATATTGCCCTTGGCGATGATTCGGTAGTTGCCGTCGGCCTCCGTGCGGGCGATGGGGACGCTGATAACGTTTTTGCCCGGCGGCAGTCGAAAGCCCGTGAAGCGTTGCGAGGTGTAAGGCAATTCCTTGCCGGCGGGGATAATCTCTTCGTAATTGCCGCCGAACGTCACGAGGTAAAAACTTTCGTTGAGGATATTGCTGCCGAAGACCACGCCGATTGAGCGGTCGGCGGCAGTGATGTTCCTGTTGACCGTGAAATTCCTGCGCGGAGGCGTCGGCAAAGTCTGTTGAGGAGCGGCGGCTTGAGTTTCGGGCGGCAATTCGTCTTTGACTTCGCCCGCGAGTTCCTTGTCGTACTTGTGCAGGAAGTAGTGATAGACGGCTGCGCCGCGAGCAACGGCCTGGTCGGGGTCGAGCGCAACAATCGGGTCGAAGCCGAAAAATTTCTTCAGCCGATTGATAACCATGTAAAAGCGAGACATGCCGCCGTTCATGATAACCGCGTCAACCTTTGCGTCCGAGCCGAGCTTGACAGACGCCTTGCTTAGCACGTCGAGAATCGGCAGGATAATATTTTTCTGCTTGCCGAATTTTTCGGTAACGGCGGCGAGATTTTTGTAGTCGTCGAAGGAAATCTCTTCGCCCATGAAATTTTTCCAAATGTCCTCAAGCTGCGCGGCGGTGAAGCTGTCCGAGTAAGCGTAGCCCGTCGTGCCGATATTGCCGCCGACGGGGAAATCTTCATCCTCATCCCACCAGCCCGAATCGCTGTCGCCGAACGCGTCGCTTTTCTGCGCGCTGACTTCCAATTTCAGATTTTCGGCGTAATTTATCAGCTGACTCATGACGCCGCGTTCTTCCTGACGGATTTTCTGAACGATGTCGGCGTGCGCGGAATATTGTCGCTGATAGTGTTCAAACATTGCCCTTGCGAGGCACAAATCAAAATCGTCGCCGCCCAAAAGCGTGTAGCGATTCGTGGCAATGTCTTGGACTTTCAAAATTTCGGGCGCGTCTTCGCGTCTTGAAATTTCGTGCAAAGTGATATCGAGAGTTCCGCCGCCCAAATCGAAAACCATAACGTTTTTCTTCGAGCTCAAATCCAAAATCTGGTCGGCAATTTCGCCGTTGCGCACCTGGTTGATAAAGTCGTAAATGACGGCGCGGGGCTCCGACAACAAAATTTGTCGCGGCGAGCCGTCCGCCTTGCGAATCTTAATGCCCGCGAGTTCGGCGGCCTTCAACGTCGCCTGTCGCATGATGAAATCGAAATTGGCGGGCACAGTGATTATCGCGTCGTCAATTTTCTCCAGATGATAAATCTTGGCGGCATTCCTTAGCATGTGTTCCAAAATTCTTGCGGAAACCTGCGCGGGCGTCTTATCGGGGATATTCGACGAGAGACCTTCGGCAAATTCGTTGCCCATCTGACTTTTGATTGACTTGGCAACGAGATACGGGCGAAGCGGATACCTTCCCTTCGCGAAATCGCCGACAATCGGCTGGTAATTTTTTTCGTCGTTGTAGTAGACACAGCTTGGCAAAATCGGTCGTTTCTTCAGCGTGAACTTGGCACCCGCGCCCGCGTTGTACATATCGACGGCTCTGTCCAAATCAACAACTTTGCTGACGATATTCCCGTTCGGGCGGATATTCACGGTCGCCAAAACGGAATTGGTCGTACCCAAATCAATTCCGACGCACAAATCGTTGTGCTCTTCGCCGTTGATTAACATAAAAAATCCTCCTTATTCGTCGCTGACTTCCTTGAGTCGCGGACGAGAAATTTGAACGTCTTTATTTTTGTAAACCCAACCGGGTGAAAGGACTTTGACGCGTTTGACTTCGGTGGTGTTGAGGAAGGGCGAGCCTTCGTAGTCGCAGCTTTCCACTTCGTCGAGGCGCATGTCCTTGACCGAGCCGGGCTTGAGTATCGGATTAATTTCGCTGTCGCGAATGAATTGCGCGAACCGTTCAATCAAAATGAACAGCCCGCCTATTTCGGGTTGAAGTTGAACTTTATCTTTGCGGAGCTGACGGACGCCGTTGCGGGCACTCAAAACCGCGTCGAGAATGCAGCCGTACTTTTCGGAATTGAGGCGCGAGAAGAATTCAACCAAATCGTCTTGATGACTCTGCTTGATTCGGGCGTCGAATTCATCTTGGAGGTCTTTGAGCAGCATATCGGAGCGGCTGAGCATGTTTTCGAGGAGTTCAATCTTTTCCTGTTGCGAATCTTTTTTGTCGCCCTTCGCGCCGCTTTTGGACTTGCCGCAAATGTTTTTGAGGAAATCGCTGGCGTCGAAGAGGAAATGCTTCATGTAGACGTTGCCGAACCGTTCAATGGTCGCTGCGTCGTTGCCCGTGTCTAATTCGGGGTGTTTGACGTAAAGCATTATGCAAGCAATGCGGTCTTGAACTTTGTAGCGTTCGCCTTCGCGCGTTTGAATGTTTTTGCCGCGCAGGGCGTTGTAGTCGTCGAAGTCCTTTTGCTTGCGAGATTCGAGGGCTTGAACGAAGGCTTTGACCAATGCCTCCGCCCAATCGATAAGCTCGGCGCGTTTCTGCTGATAGCTGAGGCGCGTGCTTTTGAGGACTTTGATGACGTCTTCGTTGTACAAATCGGTCTTGTAGCGGGAATTCATTCTGTCGGCGCAGACGCGCGGCGTAAGAGCTTTGTCCTCACAAAAAAGTTTCATGATTCGGTTTTCCAAAACGTAATCGTCGTAGCCGCCGGACGAAAGGTTTCTGTTCTTGCGGTCGACGGCTTTGTGAAGGTTTTCGATAAATCTTTTTACAATCGGGTCGCTGATGTTTATCATAGGAAAATCCTCCTTGTCACAGTTCAAAAGGCTCTGCGGTCTTCGGGAAAATGAAACTCGTCCTTGAGTCGGGGTCGTTGATTAAAACCTGTTCAAGGGTCGTGTCGGCGTGGAAAAGTTTATCGGGCGGGCTGTGCACCACGACGCAGATTTTCGGATTGACGCGGCGCACAAAGTCAACCGTCGCGGCGAAGTCGTCATGCAAAGAAAAATCGCCGTTCAAGACTTCCAAGGTCGAATGAACGGGCGGCGGCATCGTCGACAGGATAACGCAAGGCGCGCGCGGAAAAGTTTTCAGCGGATGATTTTGTTCGCGCATAATCGGAATGTGAACGTTCTCGAAGCGGCGGACGATTTTCATTACGCGTTCGTCGATAAAAATTTCGGCTTGCGGCAGAAACTCGTTAATCAGCGTGATGAGTTCGACGCCCTTGCTGATTTGCGTGACTTGACAGTAGACGGGCTTGCCGTGATTGAGCGCGTAGTAAATCTTGCGCAAAATTTTTTTCAAGGCAGAGTCGCTGTCTCCGAAGCGTCGGTAATTGGGATGCCTGGCGTGCAAGCCGCACAGAATCAGAATGTCAATCTTGACGTTGGGCAGAAGCATTGCGCCCACCAAGCGCGTCGGGAACGTCGAATAGTCGCCCGTGTAGAGAATGTTCTTGCCGCGAAAATTTATCAGCGTCATCATTGCGCCGGGGATGTGTCCCGCTTGATGGAAACTGATTCGCATGTTCGGCAACGGGATTTTCTGCAGGAAGGCGACGCTTGAAACATTGCATTGAATGCTGTCGAAACGCTCTTCCAACTGCGCTGACAAAATTTCTCGTGTCAAATCGGTCATGTAGACGGCGGCGCGTTCGTTGAGCTCTAAGAAGTCGGGCAAGGCGGCAGAGTGGTCAAGGTGCGCGTGCGACAGGAATACGTGCGAAACCTGGTGAAAGTCTTGCAGGTAGGGCGTGTCGAGCAGTGCCGAAAATTTCGGCGCGAATCGAATGCCGCGCGTCGAGCCGTAACCGCAATCGAGCAGCAAATTGTTTTCGCCGAGCTTGAGGAAGTAGCAGCTTGCTCCGACCTCCTGCGCGCCGCCCAGTGCCATGAAGATTATTTTCCCGCCTGTCACCTTGAACGCCTCCGCTAAAATTTTCCGTTACATTCTAAGGTAGATTTTCGATTTGGGCAAGGCACCCTTTCGTTTGCTAAGCAAAAGCCCGCTTTAAAAGCGGGAGAACAGCGGACGCGCCTCCACGTGACGACGTTTTAAGCTAGGGGTTGTTGGTAAAGTCGAGTAAAGAAAAAAACATAAGCAAATCTTTGAT
>CAMJMR010000021.1 GCA_946407095.1 uncultured Selenomonadales bacterium
ATCTGTTAATTCATATGCCATTTTGTTTCACCCGAAATATATTTTATCACTTTTTATCCACAGTCCCTAGAATCTACTTTCTTTCACCGAGGAAAGAAAGTAGCAAAGAAACTCGCCTCGCGGGGGCGGCAACCGACCACCGCCGAAACGCCCGCGTCCGAGTCAGCCGTTTGTGCCGGCAAAGAAACATCCATGTTTCTGTTGCCGGCGGCCGCCATCCCTGGCGGCCTCTGCCTCCTGAAACCTATTCGTTGATTGAAAGCTTGATTAACCGCCACGGCAACGATACAATCATAATCGACGGCGACAGCCGCATCGCAAACCACTCGAAAGGACGGATTAAATTATGGCGACAATCTCCAACACCTACACCAATTACTTGAACGGCACCGACCAAGCCGATTTGATTTACAACTACGTCCCCGCCTACATTCACGCGCGCGACGGCAACGACCAAATCTCAAATGCCGCGCAGGTTGCCTTCATTAACGGCGACGACGACAACGACGCGATTGTCAACTACGCGGGCTTTTCGCAAGTGTACCTTGACGGCGGCGAAGACAACGACACCATAATCAACGCGGGCAGCGGCGCGGCCACGCTTTACGGCGGCTACGACGTCGACGATTACACCAGCGACAACGACGTTTTGGTCGGCAGTCCCTACGCCACGGACGTTTTCCTTGTCGGCGAGTATTGCGGCTATGACGTGATTCAAAACTACGAATACAACGACATCATCCTTTGCGCCACCACGAGCGGCTATCCCCCCGTTGCTTTCGTTCAAGGCTTTGACGTCGTCGTTCAAGGTTACGGCATGACGGTTATCGTGCAGGGCGCGGCGTTCAAGCCCTTCAACTTCGGCTACATGAACTCTTATGGCGGCGTCACTTGGGACACGGCGCAAGATGTCGGCGACAACCTTTGGGGCAACAAGGGCATCGTTGCGACTGCGGGCGCGGACGAACTTTTCGTCAGCGGCTTCGACGGCCAAAGCGAAATGATTTTCGGAGCCGCGCAGGACGATACGATTAATCTTGGCGACGCGACCTTGAACGATATCGTTGCGACCGCCGTCAATGAAAACGCCATTGCCGTCACGTTCCGCACGGGCGAGAGCGCGCTTGTTGCGACGACGGAAAATCTTTCCCCGACCTTCAAGCTTGCGGGCGGCGAAAGCTACATTTACAACCGCGCGGCAGGTGCTTGGCAACAAAAATAAATTTCGTCTTTTGCAAACAAAAAACCCGCTTCCGTTTTGGAGGCGGGTTTTACTTTTGAGCGAGTTCATTGCGGGCAGATTAAGCCTTCGACGACGGTGGCGTTGACTGCCCTAATCAAGTCTTGCGGCGCGAGGACGAGCTGCATACCGCGAAGACCTGCGCTGATTGAAATTTTTTCTTGAGCAAGGGCGCGGCTGTCGAGGAAGACGGGATAATTTTTCTTCGCGCCCAAAGGCGAACAGCCTCCGCGTATGTAGCCCGTCAACGGCAAAAGTTCTTTCAAGGCAATCATTTCGACGGATTTGTTGCCGCTTGCCTTCGCCAACGCCTTCAAGTCGAGTTCTTCGCCGCCGCCGATGACCGCCATGATTATTCCCGTCTTATCGCCGCGCGCCACCAGCGTCTTGAAAATCGTTTCGATATCAAGCCCCGTCACTTGCGCGACGTGCACCGCCGACAAATCGCTTTCGTCGACGGGATAAGTCTTAATTTCGTAGCCGATGCCCAGCCCGTCAAGGATTCGGGCGGCGTTGGTCTTTTTGAGTTTCTTGCTCATTGAATAATCGTCTCCAGCGCGATTTTAATCATGTCGTTGAAGGCAGATTCGCGCTCCTTGGTCGAGCAACGTTCTCCGCGCCACAAGTCGTCGCTGACCGTGAAAATCGCCAAAGCTTGAACCTGCGCGGCGGCGGCGTGGAGATATAATGCCGCGCTTTCCATTTCGACAGCCAAAATCCCGTAACGGCGCAGTTTGTCGTTGAAGGTGTTCTTGCCGTCGCCGAAGGTGCCGTTCGGGTCGTCGTAGTCGTTGTAAAACAAATCGGTGCAGATGACGTTGCCGACTTTGACGGGCAAGCTCAAAGCCTCCGCTGTGTCGACTGCCTTGCGAAGCAAATCGAAATCGGCAAGCAACGAATAATTAATCGCGCCGCCGAAGACTTGATTAACGATTGAAGAGTCCGTCGAAGAGCCTTGGGCAATCAGCACGTCACGCAGGCGAATGTTTTCATTCATGCCGCCGCACGTCCCGACGCGTATCAATTTCTTCGCGCCGAAAACTTCAATCAACTCGTGCAAGTAAATCGAAATGGAGGGAATGCCCATACCCGTCGCCTGGACGGAAACGCGCTCGCCCTTGTAGGTGCCCGTGAAGCCGAAAATATTTCTTATGGCGGTGTATTGGTGCACGTCGCTCAAAAAGTTTTCGGCAATGATTTTGGCGCGGACAGGGTCGCCGGGCAACAGGACGCGCTCAGCAACCTCGCCGACTTCCGCCGCAATGTGTATGCTCGCCATAAATTTTCCTCCTCCTCAAGCCCGCGCAGAAAATCACGCACGCCCTTCAAGTTGAAGCTTGGCCGCCTTGACGACGTTTTTCATCAGCATGGCAACCGTCAGCAAGCCGACGCCGCCGGGTACGGGTGTTATCGCGCCCGCAATCTCAACCGCCGCATCGAAGTCGACATCGCCGACAAGCTTTTTCGGCGCAATGCGATTGATGCCCACGTCGATAACCGTCGCGCCGGGGCGAATCATATCAGCCGTAACCAGTTTGGGCTTGCCCGACGCCGCTACCAAAATTTCTCCTTCGCGCGCCACTTCCGCAAGATTTTTCGTGTGCGTGTGGCAGATCGTAACCGTCGCGTGCCGCGCCATAAGCAAATGCAACAGCGGCTTGCCGACGATATTGCTCCGCCCGATTATCACGGCGCGCTTGCCGTCAATCTCAATGCCCGCAAGGTCAAGCATCTCAATGCAACCTGCAGGCGTGCACGGCACCAGCGCGGGCGTCCCGATAACCAACTTGCCGACGTTGACGGGGTGAAATCCGTCGACATCCTTTAGCGGGTCAATGCGATTCAAAATTTCGTCCGAATGCGCTTTAATCGCGGCGGGCAACGGTAACTGCACCAAAATCCCGTGAACGTTCGGATTTGCGTTAAGCTCGTCAATCTTGGCAAGCAGAGCGTCTTTGGTCGTGTCTTCGGGCAGTGCCACGACTTCCGAAACAATTCCCAGCTCCTCGCAGGTTTTGTGCTTGTTGCGAACGTAGACTTGCGACGCGGGATTTTCTCCGACGATTATCACCGTCAAGCCGGGCGTCACGCCGAAATTTTTCTTCAGCTCCTCGACTTGCGCCCGCGCAGAGTCTTTTATCTTCGCCGCGAATTCTTTTCCGTACAAAATTCTTGCCGACATCTTATCAACCTCCAAAAAGCAACGTGACGGCCGCTTTAAAAGCGGCGAAACAGACAGCGCGGTCAACCGCTCACGACTTCAATCAATCGCCGCGTAATTAGAGGCCGCCCAAGGATGGGCGGCCGTCCGCCGACGCTTTTGCGTGATGCAAAAACCGTCGGCGCGAGCACGCTGAAAATATCGAACGGCGCGGGTAACGACCCTTCGCCCCTGCGAGGCACCTTTTTCTTTGCTACTTTCTTTTGGGTGTGCAAAAGAAAGTAGTTAATAAAAATAAATTTCATCGAAAAGCTGAATCGAAGGGACGCGCCCGCCGACAACACCTAATCACGCTTGAACAAGTCGCGGGTGTAAACTTTATCTTTCACGTCATCCAGTTCGGGCTCGTAGCGGTTGGCGATAATGCAACGGCTCAAGCGTTTGAACTCGGCAACGTCATTGACGACGCGGCTCCCGAAAAACGTCGAACCGTCGGGCAAAGTCGGCTCATAGACGATAACCGTCACGCTCTTGGCCTTGATGCGCTTCATTATCCCTTGAATCGACGATTGGCGGAAATTATCGCTACCGGTCTTCATGGCAAGCCGCCACACTCCGACGATAATTTCATTCTCGCGCTCGACGGAAAAATCTTCGCCGTCAACGTAAGTGCCCGTCCGCTCCAATATCCTCGACGCAATAAAATCTTTTCGCGTGCGGTTGCTGGTGACTATCGCCTCAATCAGATTTTCGGGCACGTCTTGATAGTTAGCAAGCAGTTGCTTGGTATCCTTGGGCAAGCAGTAGCCGCCGTAGCCGAACGAAGGATTATTGTATTGGTCGCCGATTCGCGGGTCGTAGCAAATGCCCTTGATGATATCGCGCGTGTTCAAGCCCTTGAGCTCGGCGTAGGTGTCAAGCTCGTTGAAGTAGGCCACTCGCAGGGCAAGGTAGGTGTTGGCGAAGAGCTTAACCGCCTCTGCCTCGGTCGTGCCCATTATCAACGTAGGGATATCCTTTTTAAGCGCGCCCTCCCGCAACAGAGCGGCGAACTCCTCGGCAACTTCAACCTGCGCGGCGTCGTTGTTGATGCCGACGATGATTCGCGAAGGGTAAAGGTTATCGTAAAGAGCTTTGGACTCGCGCAAGAATTCGGGGCTGAACAAAATTTTTTCGGTAGCGTACTCCTTGCGCACGGCATTGACGAAGCCGACGGGCACTGTGCTTTTGATGACCATGTAAGCTCGCGAACCCGAAGCGATGACCTGTTCGATGACGGAATGGACGGCCGATGTGTCGAAAAAATTTTTTCGCGGGTCGTAGTTGGTCGGCACGGCGATAATCACGAAATCGGCCGCCGCGTAGGCGTCATTGCCCTCGGTGGTGGCCGTCAAGTCAAGTTCGCGCTCTGCGAAAAATTTTTCAATGTACTCGTCGCGAATGGGCGAACGGCGATTATTGACGGCGTCGACTCTCTCCTTGGACACGTCGACGGCAAGCACGCGATTATTTTGCGCCAACAACGTTGCCAACGACAGCCCGACGTAGCCGAGCCCGGCAACTGCGATTGTCTTATTCAAAACGAATCTCCTCCTTATCGCGACAACCATAGCAAAAATATTTCGGCTTGTCAAAGCTTGCCCTTTCTTCCCGCGCAAAAAAGGCCTCATAGAATCATTTTGTTTAGGATCTACTTTTTCTTTGTTCGGTCAAAGACCCGCTTAAAAAGCGGGGGAACAGTGTGGACGCGGCATCCTCCCTTAATCCGTTGACGAGTTTCAACGCGCTATCTGGATGCAACGTTCACGTTGCTTTCTGTTGCCGGCGTCGCCCGTCCATGGGCGCCTCAAAAGCAAGTTCCGCGGCGAATTTGCCAACAAGCCCTGGTTCCTTGTTCCTTGTTCCTTTTTTTGATATCATAGGCAAAAATTCAACACAATTCGGAGACAGCATTCATGACAGACGTACAAAACCAGCCCGACGCACGCGGTATCAAAATACAGAGGACAGGCGTCACGGAGGTGTTCCTGCCGTTTTTTATTTCGGACGGCGGAAAAATTCAGCAAGTCACGGCGAAAATCCGATTCACGGTCGCATTGGCGGACAATTTGCGCGGCACGCACATGAGCCGCTTAATGGAAATTTTGACGGCTTGGACGCGCCGCCCGCTGACAATCGCCGATGTCGAAAAAATTTTGCTCGAAGCGCACGAAAAACTTTCCACGGACTTCGCGGCGATAACTTTGGCATTCAAGCTCTTTACGGAAAAAATTTCGCCCGTCTCGTCGAAGGTGTCCCTAAGCGCGGTCGATTGCCAATTCGAGGCGTCATTGCGGCTCGGTGCCCGCATGAAGTTCACCTTGGGCTTGAGCGTGCCGTTTACGTCGCTTTGCCCGTGCAGCAAAGAAATTTCGGACTTCGGCGCGCACAATCAGCGCTCGCTTTGTCGCGTGAAGCTGACGTTCGCCGACGCCGACAAATTGGACGCCGTGAACATTGAGCGATTGATACGGCTGATTGAGGCGCAGGGCTCGGCGGAAGTGTTCCCGTTGCTTAAGCGCGAAGATGAAAAATTCATAACGGAGGCGGCGTATTGCAATCCGAAGTTCGTCGAAGACATTTTGCGCGATGTGGTGACGGCTCTGCGCGGCGAGGAAAATCTTTCGGCGATGGCGGTCGAGTGCGAGAACTTTGAATCAATTCACAGCCACAACGCCTTTGCCGCACACGAAGAAACTTTTGGAGGCTAGAAATGCGCAAGCATTTCGTTTCGACGCGGCGATAATGTTTAAGGCACGAGTGGCGCGGCGCGCTATCCGGATGCAACGTCACGTTGCCGCCTTTGCCAGTCATGAAGAAACTTTTGGAGGGTGAATCATGAACTTGAAACGATTGATTGTCTGCAGTCTTATGCTTTTGATGACGTGCGGCGGTTCCGCGCAGGCTTACGACTTAAAGGAAATTTCTTTGCGCGAATTCGATAACGTGTGGTTCGGCAACGCGCAGGACGACAAAGCCAAAACCGGAGTGACGGTCGCCATTTTCCCTGACGGAGCCCGCGCAGGTGTCGATATAAGCGGCGGCTGTCCCGCGTCACGTGAAATGCCCGTCATTTTGCCGACGACTGCGCCCACGCCCGTCAACGCGATTGTTTTGGCGGGCGGCTCGGCTTACGGCTTGGCGGCGGCTGACGGCGTGATGACTTGGCTTGAGGAAAACCAAATCGGCTTCGACACGGGCTCGGCGCTTGTTCCTATCGTCGTGCAAAGTGACATTTACGATTTGACTTACGGCAGCGCGAAAGTTCGTCCCGATGCCAAAATGGGTCGTGCGGCTTGCGAAGCGGCGAAGTTGCGCAGGGAAATTAAAAGCGGTTCTTTCGGAGCGGGCACGGGCGCGACGGTCGGCAAGCTCGGCGGAATGGCGCGCGCCATGAAGTCGGGCTTGGGCGTCTATGCCGTTGAAGTCGGCGGCTTGAAAGTTGCCGCGCTGGTCGTCGTCAATGCGATAGGCGACGTTTACGACGAACGCAACGGTCAAAAAATCGCGGGGCTCTTGACTGCCGACAGAAAACATTTCGCCGATTCGTGCGCCGAACTTTACAAGCTGACGACGAAAACCGATTCGTTCAATCGCCAAAACACGACGATAGGCATAATTATCACCAACGGCAACTTCGACAAGGCGCAACTGACGAAAATCGCCGCGATGACGCAAAACGCCTACGCCCGCTCAATTAAGCCCGTCGGGACGTTATTTGACGGCGATACGATTTACGCGGCGTCGGTCGGCGATGTCCCTGCCGATTTGAACATGGTCGGGACGCTTGCCGCCGAAGTTATGTCTGAAGCGATTCGCCGTGCCGTCGAGAGTTCACGCCTTGACGATGCCGAATATCTCAAGCACATTCGCCGCTAAATCACTTCGCGTTGAGGAGATGAGCTTATGAACATTCCGAGCGTCGACTTCGCGATAATCGGCGGGTCGGGCACGCTTAGCAGCGACTTCCCGAAAAATGCGGGCGCGGACGTTTTGGCGGACAATCTTTTTTTCGAGACGCCTTACGGGCAAAGTCCGGCCTTGCGCCTGTGCGCTGTCGACGGGATAAAATTTTTGGCTTGCAAAATGCACGGCTGGCGCAGCGGCGTCACCCGCGCAGATTCTTCGCGGCAAATCTTCTGGACGTTCAGAGAGGCGGGCGTCAAAAGGATTTTGTCCGAAAGCGGCGTCGGCACCGTCAATCGCCTGCTTAATCCGCGCGATTTGCTTATCCCCGATGATTATCTTGACTTGTCGACACGCAAAGACGTTCAGCTTGACGGGCGGTACTTGCTGATTATGCGAGACGCCCTTTGCCCGCAACTGCGCGGAAATCTTTTGACGGCGGCGAAAAAATTTTACAGCGGCAGAATTTTCGAGCGAGGCATCTGCGCGGTCACGGACGGTCGCCACTTCGAGAGCCCCGCCGAAATCGCCATGCTAAAAGGCCACGCCGATATCGTCAGCCAAAGTCTTGCGCCCGAAGTCTACCTTGCGCGGGAAATCGGCGCGTGCTATGCAAATCTGTCATTCGTCGTCAATTACGGAGAGGGCATCCGCGTCTGGTCGCACGAGGTCATGAAGGAAATTTTTTTCGACGACGCAAAGCTTATCGGAGACATTCTGCTTGACGCGCTGAAGCATACGCCCGCCGACGAAAGAACTTGCCAATGTCGCGCCCTTCGCAAGGAGACGCTGCTCAAAGAAATTTACGACGCCGAATAACAAAAATCCCCCCGCGCAGGTTGCGGAGGGATTTTTGTTTTGCAGTGAAGATTATTTCAGATTGTCCATGAAAAATTTGTTCAGCCTGTCGAACGGAATTTTATCGAAGTTGTCGTAAAGGTCGGTATGCGTCGCGCCGGGCACGACGATAATTTCTTTCGGGCTGTTCGCCTGCGCGTAAAGATTGTCGCTGTGATATTTCGAGTGCGCCTTGTCGCCCGTGATTAACATAATCGGTCGCGGGCTGAGTTCGTCGACGTGCACATCCAGCGGGAAGTTAAAGAAACCGTACGGCGTCGTCGAAGACCAGATGCCGTTTGAATTTATCGCGCGCGGGTGAAATGCTCTGCCGCGATAGTACGCGAAAAATTCTTTCGTGACTGAATCGACGTCGGCGGGCAGTGCTGGCGGGAAAAGTTTTCCGTCCGTGCCAATTGCCTTGCCGTTGACGACGGGCACTTCGTGATAGCCCGGCAAAGTTTTTCCGAGCGAGGCTTCCTTCCAACGCATATCGGCGAGATATTCTTTGACGACTTCGCGCTGAGCGGGCGTGTAGTAGTCGCCTTGGTAGTGGTTGCGAATGCTGTCGACCATGTCGTACATCGCCGAGACCGCAACTGCTTTGATTCGCACGTCGTTAATCGCGGCAGTGACGGCCATTCCGCTCAAGCCGCAAATGCCCATTGCGCCAATGCGTTCGCGGTCGACGTAAGCCAACGAACCGACGAAATCGACCGCCGCGCTGTAATCTTCCGTGAAAATATCGGGCGAGGCAACGTCGCGGACAGTGCCGCCGCTTTCGCCAGTGAACGACGGGTCAAACGCCACGGCAACGAAGCCCGCCTTTGCGAACTCTTGCGCGTAAAGACCCGACGATTGTTCTTTGACTGCGCCGAACGGACCGCTGACGACTATCGCGGCGTATTTTTTGTTCGCGTCAAAATTTTTGGGCAGATAAAGATGCCCAGCCACGTCAATCCCGTAACGGTTGCGGAATGTCACGAACTTTGTCTGAATCGTCTTGTCGACTTTGAAAACCCGCGTGTCGTCGCGCAAATCTTTTATCGAAGAATTTTTCATCGTCGTCGAAGTCACGGAATTCATCGGAGCCGCCGAAACGTCGCCGAAACTGCCCATTGAAATCACCCCCGCCAATATCGCCGCCAATATCACAGATTTTTTCGGTTTGAACATGGTTGCCGCTCTCCTTTACTTGTCGTTGACGAAATTATATAATCGCCGCGCAGATTGTACACTGCCGAAATTTTATCGACGAGGTAAAAAATTTTTATGGAACTGCGGACGCTGAAATATTTCGTGGCGGTGGCGCGCGAGGAAAGCATAACTCGTGCCGCCGAAAAAATTCCGATAACGCAACCCGCCTTGTCGCGGGCGATTCAGTCTTTGGAGGCGGAGTTCGGCAAAAAACTTTTCAACCGCGAAAAATATTCCGTCAAGCTTACGACTGACGGTTTGGTATTTTTTCAACACGCGCAAGAACTTTTAGCGTTGGCGCACAAAATGGAAAGCAAATTCAAAAATCCCGACAGCGTTTACGGAGACGTTTACATAGGCTGCGCGGAGTCCGACGCAATGAAATATTTCGCGCGGGTTGCCAAAGCCGTGCTCAATCGCTATCCCGACGTGCGCTTCAATCTTTACAGCGGCAACATCGAAGACCTGAGCTATCGGCTCGACAAAGGGCTTTTGGATTTTTACATTACGTTGCAGACGGTTGACGCCTCGAAATACGATTCGTTGCCTTTGCCCGCGCCCGACTTGTGGGGAATACTTTTGCGCCGTGACGACCCGCTTGCCGCAAAAAAATTTTTCACGGTTGAAGATTTGCTGAACTTGCCGCTGATTTTGTCGCGGGAGGCATTGCGCGAAGAATACCCGAAAATCTTCGGCATTGCGCTCGAAAAATTTCAAATCGTCGCCACGTACAATTTGATATACAATGCGGCGATTTTGGCTCGCGAAGGGCTGGGCTATCCAGTTTCGCTCGACAAGCTGATTAACGACGCAGAACTTTGTTTTCGTCCGCTGGAGCCGGAATTCAAATCGGAATTGAAATTCATTTGGCGGAAAAATTTTTCGTTGACGCCGCAAGCGCAAGTTTTGCTCGACGAAATGAAACGCTCGCTTGTATAAAATTTTTCTGCACCCTGCGCGGGTTGTGGAAATTTTTTTTTGCCCGTTGTAGAATGGCGGAAGCAACGTGACGTTGCTTCCGGCGGACGCGCCTCAACGTGACGACGACCGAAAGTAACCGTCCGCGCTTATACGAAATGCATGCAGCATTTCTAGCCTCATAAAATTTTTTTTGGAGTTAACGCAATGCAAAATATCGATTTAACGGCGAAGGTTACGAGAGTCATTCGCTGCAGCCTGATCGGCGTGATTGCCTTGTCGCTGATTATCGGCTACGCCGAGTTCAAATATTGGCACAGAGACGAGACGCTTATCCTTGACGACGCAAAAGTTGTCGGGACAATGGTATCGGTGCGCGTCTTGGCGAACGGAAAAGTCAAACAGCTTTTGTTCGACGACGGAGCCGAAGTGTACGCGGGCGATGTGATAGCGCGCCTGGAAGTCGCCATAACCGAGGAAGAAATTCGTCAGCTGGAAGAGACCGTTCAGCTTGCCAAAGACAACTACGCGAATCTGCAGGGCGGACAAATGGTAACCGTGCCCGTTCAGCGTCAACGAGTGACATATCCGCCCGCACCGCCGCCGTCAGTGTCGTATTCCGCGCCGTCAGGCAACTTGGCTAAGCTGGAGGAGCGCGCGAATCGAATGGCCGAATTGTTCGAGATGGGAGCCGTCAGCGCGGTGCAAAGAGATGCCGCCCGCCGCGCTTACGAAAGCGCACTTGCCGAATCGTCGTCGTCATCCTACAGCTATTCCGCCGCGCCCGAGCCGATTATCGAATACTACACCGAATACGTTCAGGAATTCAGACCCACGCCGCCCGAAGTCTTGGAGGGTGCCGCGCAGGCCATTAAGCAAGCCGAATTGTCGCTGAACGTCGCCCGTCAAGAGGCACGCGAAACCGATGTCGTGTCGCCCGTCAACGGAACGATTTATTACGGCGTCAAAGGCGGACAGGACTTGGCGGCGGGCGAAAGCGTTGCCCGAATTGGTGACAGCCGCGAACTTTGGATTGAGGCGGTCGTCACGGAGGAAGTCTTCGACAAAATCACGTTGGGCAAGCTTGCAAGCTGTACGATTGACGGCAAGGAAATTTTCGGCACGGTCATGGAAAAAATCAGACCGAACGTCGCCGAGCCCGTTGAAGAGACGCCGATTGAATTGCCCGACATTCCCGCCACGGAAAATCAGCCCGCCGCGTTGATTGGCGATAATCCTCCCGCCGAGGGCGAACAGCCTGCTACTGAACAGCCGCCGCCTGCCACGGAAGAGCCTCCTCAAGTCGTCGAAGCCGAAACGGAAGTCATTGACGCGCAACCGCCCGCAGAAGGCGAAACTCAGCCCGAAGCCGCGCAAGTGCCCGCCGAGGGCGAACAACCTCCAGCCGACGCGCCGCCTCCTGCCGAATCGCAACCGACAGAGGAACAAGCTCAACCGCAACCGCCGAAACTTCCCGACGGCACCGAAAGTCAGCCCAAACCCAACGACAAGTTCATCATAAAAATTTCGTTGCCCGTCGAGCGTGATTTTGAATGCAAACCGAACACCGCCGTCGTCGTCAAAATAAAGTTGTGAGGCTAGAAATGCGCATGCATTTCGTAATGGCGCGGCGAGTGGCTGAAGTTATCGGGCGTTGCAACGCGCTTGCTGTTCCGCCGCTTTTAAAGCGGCCGCGATTTTGAATGCAAGCCGAACACCGCCGTCGTCATCAAGATTAAAGTTTGAACTTCTGCAGGAAATTTTCAGCCTCGTGCCGAATAACACGGGGCATTTTGTTTTAGGAGGTTTATTCAAATGCGCTACTCGACTTACTCCGAAAAATATTTCACGTGGGGTGCTTCGGCACCCGAAAACTTTTAACCGACTCAACAGCACGCGAAAAATTTTTTTGGAGGTTTCAAAATGGACTACTCGACTTACTTGAAAAAATATCCCTCGGAGGACGGACGCTTCGGTCGCTTCGGCGGCGCGTACCTGCCCCCGCAACTCGTCCCCGCCATGGAGGAAATCACGCAGGCTTACTTGACGATTTGCCACTCGTCGCAGTTCATTAACGAACTTCGCCGCATCCGCCGCGAATTCCAGGGACGCCCGACGCCCGTCTATCACTGCGAAACGCTCAGCCGCAAGCTCGGCAACTGCCAGATTTACCTCAAGCGCGAAGATTTGAATCACACGGGCGCGCACAAGCTCAATCACTGCATGGGCGAAGGTCTTTTGGCGAAGTTCATGGGCAAGCACCGCATAATCGCGGAGACGGGCGCAGGTCAGCACGGCGTGGCTTTGGCAACGGCTGCGGCTTTCTTCGGGCTCGAATGCACGATTTATATGGGCGAAGTCGATATCGCCAAGCAAGCCCCCAACGTCGCCCGCATGAAGGTTCTCGGCGCGAACGTCGTGCCGGTTTCGACGGGACTCAAGACGCTCAAGGAGGCCGTCGACGCTGCCTTTGAAGACTACCTGCAAAACTACAATGACACGATTTACTGTATCGGATCGGCGGTCGGCCCGCACCCCTTCCCGATGATGGTTCGCGATTTCCAATTCGTCGTTGGCGAAGAGGCTCGCACGCAGTTCAAGGAAATGATGGGCTTCCTGCCCGATGTCGTGACGGCTTGCGTAGGCGGCGGCTCGAACTCGATAGGCTTCTTCCTGCCGTTTATCAATGACCCCGTCGAAATTGTCGGCGTGGAGCCGCTCGGTCGCGGAGAAAAGCTCGGAGACCATGCCGCGTCGATGAGTTACGGCTCGGAGGGCGTCATGCACGGCTTTGATTCGATTATGCTCAAGGACGCGAACGGCAACCCCGCGCCTGTCTACTCAATCGCAAGCGGGCTCGATTATCCGTCGGTCGGCCCCGAACATGCTTTCCTGCGCGAAATCGGACGCGTCAAGTACGACGTGGCAAGCGATTTGGAGGCGGTCGATGCCTTCTTCAAGCTGAGCCGCTACGAAGGGATTATCCCCGCGCTTGAAAGTTCGCACGCCTTGGCCTACGCAATGAAGCTCGCGAAGAAAATGGGCAAGGGCTCGATTCTCGTGAACTTGAGCGGGCGCGGCGACAAGGATTTGGACTACGTTATCGAACACTACGGCTACGGCGAGGACTTCAAGGACTTTTGACGCATGGAGCAAATTTGGCAAGCTTTTCTAACTTTCATTGACTCTTGGGGCTACTTCGCGGTTGCCGTGCTTATGGCGATGGAGAACGCCTGCATTCCCGTGCCCAGCGAATTGATTTTGGGTTTCGCGGGCTATCTGGTCAGCGCGGAGCGTATGACGTTCACGGGCGCGATGATAGCGGGCATGATTGGCGGTATGGCGGGCTCAATCTTTGCTTACGTCGTCGGCGCGACGGGCGGCAGAAAATTCGTCGACAAGTACGGAAAATATTTCTTCATCAAGAAATCGCACGTCGACTTGGCGCAGAAGTGGTTCAACAAGTACGGTGTCCGCGCAGTGTTCTTCAGCCGCATGTTGCCCGTCGTCAGGACGTTCATATCGTTGCCGGCGGGCTTTGCGCGCGTCGACTTCAAGCAATTCCTGTTTTACACGTTCGCGGGCTCGTTGCCGTGGACTGCGCTGATTTTATGGGCGGGCGTCATGCTCGGCGACAACTGGGAATATCTTCTTGAAGTCGGGCACAAATTCAGCACGGCGTTCATAGTGGTGAGCGTCGTGATAATCGCCTGGCTTTACTTCAGACGCAAAAGATAATTGCATAAAAAAAAGCCTCCTACGGTCTTTGGCCGCAGGAGGTTTTTCGTTGCGCGCGAGGCGTTACTTTTTCTTGACGAGGTCGGCTTTGGATTTGCCGGTCTTGTAGGTGACTTTCTTAATCTTGCGCTTGCTTGCCTTGAGTTCCTTCTGTTTCTCTTTGACTTTCTTTTTCTCTTCCTTGGACAGGCTTTCAGTGGCGGTGTTGTCGAATTGCTTGTAGAAATTTTCGGCGGACTTGCGATAATCCTTGGTGTTCTTGCCGATTAGCTTGCTTTGGATGCTGTAGGTGTACATGAGCTTTTGGTCGGCGGCGTTGTAGATGTAGTAAAAAATCCAAGGTCTGCCCGAATTGTTGGCGAAGGTCGCCACGACGTACGAATCGGCGTATTTGCCGACGTTGGCGTTGAAAATCTTTTCCGCCTCGACGACGTCAAGCTTGTAGATGTCGACGCCCGTATCGCGGCGAATGGCGGAGGCAATCTCGTCGTAGGAAATTATTTCGCGCGTCGAAGAATATTTGCCCACTTCGTAAATTTCGCGCATCAACTCTTCGATGCCTGGTTCCTTTTCCTCCATCTTGTAGTAGTTCGGGTAGGCGACGGCGATTCTTCGGACGGTCGTCAAGTCGACGCCTTCTTCGACGCTGTCCTCGTAAGCCGCCAACGCAATCGACGACGTAAGCAGCATTGCCGACATCAGCAACGCGGTTAAAAATTTTTTCATGGAATCAATTCGCCTCCTTGAGCAAGCCGTGAACTTTGAGCGCGGCTTTAATCTGTTCGACGTGTTTGGCTTCGGGCTCGCAGAGCGGCATGCGCAACTTGCCGACGTTCCAGCCTTGCAGGCGCATGGCGACCTTGACGGGAATGGGGTTGACTTCGCAGAACAGCGCGTCAATCAAATCGCAGTAGTCAATTTGCATGCGCGACGCCTCGTCGATTTTGCCGTCAAAATAATTTTGGCAAAGCATATGCGTTTCGCGCGGCGCGACGTTCGACATGACGGAAATGACGCCGACGCCGCCCAATGACAAAATCGGAACGGTTTGGTCGTCGTTGCCCGAATAAATCGCCAAGTCGTCACCGCAAAGCTTGCGTGTCCGAAGAATCGAAGTCAAATCGCCGTTTGCCTCCTTGGCGGCGACGATGCGCGGGTGCTTGGACAGTTTGGCGTAAGTTTCGGGTTTGATGTCGACGCCCGTGCGTCCGGGCACGTTGTAGAGAATCGACGGGATGTTGACGCTGTCGGCGATTTTCGTGTAGTGCGCGGCGAGTCCGAGCTGGGTGCACTTGTTGTAGTAGGGCGTGACCAACAGGACGGCTTGCACGCCGACTTTTTCGGCATATTGCGAAAGTTCGACGGCGTAAGCGGTGTCGTTGGAGCCCGTGCCCGCTATGACGGGGACGCGCCCGTTGACGTGTTCGACCGTGAATTTAATCGCGGCTTTGTGTTCGGCGTCGTTCATTGTGGCGGCTTCGCCTGTCGTGCCCGTGATACAAATCGCGTCCGTCAGATTTTCAATCTGGTAGTCAATCATGCGTCCGAGTTCCGCGAAGTTTATGCCCGTCTCGTCGAAGGGGGTAACTATCGCGACGCACGCGCCCTTGAATGGAATTTGTTTCATGTAAAGCCCTCCAAAAAAATTTTAGTCAGTCGTCAAAGTCTGCCCGCATTCAGTTGCGGGTCACATGGCGTCCGGCAACAATTTCCAAAGCTTGAACTATGGTTTCCTTGTCGACGCCGAGATTCAGGAGCTTGTCAACCAATCTGTAAATTTCCGTGCGGTCGTCGTCATTTGTCGCGTAAGAAGTTTCTGCGTCCCATGAATCTTCCGCCAAGCTCTTGTTGAGTGCGGTGCTGTTCTGATTCAAAATGTTGAGTGTGCGAACTGCGCTCATATTGTTTTTAACGTCCATGCCCATTGCGCTCACCTCAATCAGTTGCCGCTTTTACTTCGCCGAAAAGCTCCGCGTGTTCCTTTATGACGGTCTCGTTGCCGAAGACGCACAAGTTATTCTGATTCATGCAGTCGGCAACCAGTTTCGATAAGGCGCGAATATCTTCCTGCCGCGCAGATAAAATTTCGTTGCGAGATTTTTGGCGGTCGTCGAAGGTGATATTCTTCAGGCAAAAGTCGGCGGCGAGCTGTCCTTTCAGCGAGGGCGTCAGCGGCTTGTCGATTTTACTCAGCGTGCCGATAATGTACTTGTCCATTTCGCGGTCGCTTACGTCGAAGTGCGCGAGGAAGTCCGCCGTGCCGTCGAGGGTCTCAAGCGTCTTGACGAGATTTGGGTCGCGATACGAGCCGAAGAACAAATTCCCTGCGCGGGTGAAGCTTGCGAAGGCTCCGTATGCGCCGCCCTGCACGCGAATTTTCGTCCAGAAGTATTCGTAGCGCAAAATCGTTTCGACGACGCTCAACGCGCCCGTGTATTCGTGACCGAGTTCGATAAAGTTCGCGCCCTTGCCGACGTATTGCACGCGGCTTTGACTGTAAAGCCCTTCGTTGCGCGGCTTGCACGGGAAGCTGTAATGTTCGCGCGGGAATTCTTCAACCGTCATGCTTTTGAGGAGATTGTACAGGTGCGGCGTGAAGTCCTTGTAAAGATTTTCGGGAGCCGTCACGCTGATAATCAAGCCGTTGCGATTAACGAGCCGTTCCGTCAAGTCGCGCAGGTCGTCAGCCAAATCATCAAAGCGATTGTCGAAGTCGGCGAGCAAATCCTTCAAGAACTTGTTGTAGGGCAGATAGGCGTTGGCGTTGTACGCGCCGGCTTTCGTCTGATACGAGGCGAGTTGCGAGGCAACAATCGTATTGGCCATGCCCTGCAGGTTGAGTTCAAAGCCGAGCTGTTCCTGTTCGACGAGTTCGCGAATGCGTTTCTTGTTCGTGAAAATCGTTTCGTTGAAAATTTCGGCGAGGATGTCTTTCATTTCCGCGAGCTTTGACTTGAGAGCCTTGACGTAGACGCGCAGGCGCGGCGCGAAGGTATTGGGCTTGCCCTTTTCAGAATCCGCGCGGAGAGTCGCGCCGAATCCGCCGACGTGCAAGTTGGTCAGTATGGCAAGCTCTTCGTAGGTGTGTTGCTTGGTGTCGACGTTGCCGATAAGTTCGGTCAGCAGGTAAGCGAGCGGCAACTTGTCTTGCGGAACTTTCGAGGCGTCGAAGTAAAACGTCAGATAAATTATCCCGTGAGTGTCGACGTTGCTGAAAAGGATGCGCGTGCCGCTAAGGTCGCGGAATTGCAGCGGGAGCTTTTCGGCTTCCTTGCGGAGGTCTTCGCGCTTGAGGATGGGTATCGCCTTCAAGGCTTCGGGCGAGTCGGGAGCTTGTTGCCGGAGCTTGAGCTTGGCAGTCGTCGCGATAATGTCATCAATCTGCGCGGGCGTCAACGTCGATTTAATTTCGGCGAGCTTGGCGGCTTGAGCGGCGTCGCGTCTCTTGGCGAAGGTTTTATCGGGCGCGAGCGTCATCAAAACCTTGTGCGGGTTATCGAGGAAATATTTCTTCACGAGCCCTTCAAAGTAGCCCGAATCGAGCCCGCGCTTAATCGCCGCCAGGTCGTCTTCGTAGCGCAGGTAAGCATTCGGGTCGCCGCCGTAAAGCCACGTTTTGAGCAGCCGCAAGCCGTAAATCAAACCTTTGGGAGCGAAACCGAAATCAGCTTCGCGAAGACGGAATTCAAACATATTAATCGACGCCTGCAACAAAGTTTTATCAATGCCGTTGTCGACGAGCTTTTGAAGTTCGGCGGTCAGCAGGTCGTAGAATTTGTCGACGCGGTCGGCCTCCGAGCCGTTGAGCGTGATTGTAAAGGTCGGTTGGCGCAGGTCGTCCTCAATGCCAACGTCAACGTCCTTGCCCAAGCCCGAATCAATCAGAGCCTTGCGGACGGGCGCGGCGGGGCTGCTGAACAGCGCGTGACTCAAAATGCCCAAGCCGAGATTCGTGAGCGTGTCTTCAATTTTGCCGACGACGAGATTCAACGCCAGGAAAGTTTTGGCGGAGGCGTCCTCCTCTTCGCCGATGGGATAGACTTCGTTGACGCGTTTCATTTCGTCGAAGGCGGCTTGCAAGTCAATCGTCGAGTCGACGTCGAGCCTGTCGAACTTGCCGAGATATTCGCGGTCCAGGTAGGCGAGCTGGTCGGCAATTTCAACGTCGCCGTAAAGATAAATGTAGCTGTTGGACGGATGATAAAATTTTTGGTGGAAGGCGATAAATTTTTCCTGCGTCAAGTCGGGAATGGCTTCAGGGTCTCCGCCCGATTGGCAGCCGTAGCAATTTTGCGGGAAAGTCGCTTGCAAAAGCTTGTAGCCCAAAATATCGTCGGGCGAGGACAGTGCGCCTTTCATTTCGTTATAGACGACGCCGCTGTACTTCAAAGGCGCGTCGGCGTTTTCAATTTCGTAGTGCCAGCCTTCCTGCATGAGAATTTCGGGCGTCGTGAGCATGGCGGGATTGAACACCGCGTCAAGGTAAACGTCCTGCAGGTTGCGGAAGTCTTTGGCGTTGCGGCTTGCCACGGGGTAAACGGTCTTGTCGGGATAAGTCATCGCGTTGAGGAAGGTGTTCAGCGAGCCTTTGACCAATTCGACGAACGGCTCCTTGAGCGGATACTTTTTCGAGCCGCACAAAACCGAATGCTCCACAATGTGCGCCACTCCCGTATCGTCCTTGGGCGGCGTGCGGAAGCCTATGTAGAAAACTTTGTTGTCGTCGTCGACGGCGGCGTAGAAAAGTTTCGCGCCCGTCTTGACGTGTTCAAATTCGTAAGTCTTCGCGCTTACCTCCGCCACGTCCGAGACGCTGTTCAAGCGGAAGCCGTTGAGAATTTCGCCAACATTTAAGTTCATGTAACCAACTCCTTATTTGAGAACGGGGGATTTGAAATCCTAACTCTTACTTATTCATTTCCGCCCATTTTGCTTCGAGTTCTTTAACAATGCGCTCGTGCTCTTCTTCAGTGAGTTTCACTTTAGCGCGATAGAAAAGCCCCGCAATAATTATCAAGATAACCGGTGCGGCGAACATAATCATTTTAAAATGTAAAACGCCGTCGGCAGAAATAGAATCGACAGTTGCGCCGGAAACCATGCCGACCCAAACCGCCGTATAACCAACCATCGCGCTTGTAATTGCTCCGGAAAGTTTATCAATCAGCGGACGAACGCAAAGGACAAGTGCTTCGTCGCGGTGACCGAGCTTTAATTGTCCATATTCAACGGTGTCGGTAATCGTCATCAAGACGACCAAGAAAATAAGCGGTTGCGGGAGCGCGAAAAGTCCTGCGGCAAACAATGTCATAATTACGCTTTTACCCGCGAAGGCGTAAAAGATTAAAGCGATAATCATAATGCTGATTGATACGAAGAATAAACCTCTGCGGCTGAATTTTTTCGTTAAAGTCGGGAAGAGGGCAACGGCTGCAAGCCCGATAACAACGTTTATAATGCCGAGGAAAGAAAATTGTGTTGAGTCCCCCAGAATGTAAATGAAATAATGCAAGTTGAAGTTGTTAACAATGTTTGCGCCCAAGCCGTAAATCAAATATGTAAAGGCAATCCACATAAGCTGGTCATTTTGAGAAAGCACCTTGAAAACATCACTTAAGCCGGTCTCTTCCTTGTTTTCACGCAGGGCGGATTGTTCTTCTTTCGTGCCGATACCGAGAATGATTGCGCCAATAACAGATATTGCGCCGCCAATGCAAGCAAATGCAAACTAACCATGAGGATCTCCCGCGCCGCCATTTTGATTTATCGAGAAGAAAAGCACCAAAGGCATAACCATAACCGTAACCAACTGCGCCCCGAAAACTGAACCGATACGCGCATAAGTTGCAGTAATTTCGCGCTCGCGGCTGTCGAAACTCAGAGCCGGAATCATTGACCAAATTGCAATGTCTTTAGCCGAGTAGAAAACGTCCATAATCAGATAAACTATCGCGAATCCGATTAGGTAAGTCATAGGATTTGTCATAGCCGCTCCGCCAAAGTCCGTGAACAAAATCGCTAAGCAGACCGCTCCGACGACGCCGCCGACTAAAACCCACGGCTTAAATTTCCCCCAACGAGTTTTAGTTTTGTCAATCATATTCCCGATAAACGGGTCGATTAAAAGTTCGCCGACGCGCAAAACTAGAATAATCGTAGTGACAACGCCAATCATATAGGCATCTTGCAATTTGCCTTCGGCATTGGTCGAGTTGAAAAGATTACTGGTAACAAAAATCATAAAATAGCTGCTCAGCATCATATAAAAAACATCATGCCCGAAAGTACCGCAAGCATAAGCAACGCGCTGAATAAATTTACTTCTCATACAAATAAACTCCTTAGTTCCTGATTCCCGGGGTCTGTTGGCAAAGTAGGGAACGAATTGCAGGGGACAGAGGCCGCCGGGCATGGCGCAAGTGGCAAATGCGCGCCTCTCGTCTTTACCGGCAGCCCCTAGTTCCTCAATGCCTTTTCGAGCGGGTCAGAGAATTTTTTTATCCAATCGCTAACCTTTACTATGGTCAGCGTCACCAGAATGAAAATCAGCCAGAGCCCCACGCTGTGCAAGTCGCGGAACTTGAATTGCGAGGCGAACACGTTAAGAATCACGTGCTGCGTCAACATCGTCATGTAGGACACGCCGCTGAAGCCGTTGAAAAGTGCCAAAGCCGACGGAAATTTTTCGTTGAGCCGCTCCGCCAAGACGAACAGCAAGTAGCTTGAAGGCAACGTCATCAAAAGCGAGCGCGGCTCCAAGGGATAAAGGCGCGTCACGAGTGCCAAATCGCCCCAATAGCGCAAGATGAAGCCTGCCGCGCCCAGCAATGTCAAAATCGTTACGACGGGCAAAATTTTTCGACGGTTGGTCAAAAGGAAGTCTTTGTACACGAACAGCAACATGCCGAAATAAAATTCGGGCAGACGCGCCGTGAACAGCCACCAATCGGAATAGATTTGTCCCGTCGCCGTCAAGTCGGCCAATGCGTAGTGCGTCCCTATGGCAAGCAAAATCGTCGCGGCGAATGTCGGTAGCGGCGCAATGCGAATGAACTTGTACAGCAGCGGCGAAATCAGATAAATCAACAGCAAAGCTCCCATGAACCATTCGCCGACAAACCATTCAAGCGGCAAGCCCGCCAATCGGACGAAATTCACTTCAACGGGGAACATCGCCAAGATTTTTCCAAGCGCAAAGCCGCCCTCGTAAGCCCCGCGATAGAACGGCGAAAAGTCCGCGATTGACGGATTGACCAGGCCGCAAGCCATAAGCACGAAGCCCAAGACAAAATAGCTTACCGTGAACGGTATCACGACGCGAATCAGCTTGCGCTTGTAGAAACTCCACAGATCCTTCGCCCGCTCAAGCGACGGCAGAATCAGGTAGCCGCTAAGCACGAAAAATAAAAAGACGCCGATATTGCCCGCGTACCAAAAAAATAATCGCATCGTGTCGAAGCGCGGGAAGCCGTCAAAGCAACTCGTGTAATGCCCGACGATAACGCAGAACGCAGAAAACACGCGCACCGTATCAAGCCAAGGAATTATTTTCTTTTCAGCCAAACGTCAAGCCCTCCTCAGGAAAAATCTTTCCGCCGGCTCGGAAAATGTTTTCACAAACCCGCTCAAGTAAATAATCATCCACGTCAAGATTATCAGCACGAAAAATATCCCCCACGAATGCAGCTCCGCGAAATCGAACTGCGCCTCGAACAGGAAAATCATCGGGTGTTGAATCAGCATGATTGGATAGGATATGCCCGCCAAGTCGTTGACGCGGCTCAACAAGTCGGACGGCAGGCGATTCAGCCGCTCGAACAGCGAAAAGCACAGATAAATTGTCGGCATGGTCAGGAAGAAAACTTTCGGCTCGTAAACGAAGAACATGAAGCCGACCGGCAACTTTTGCGCAAGGAAATGCACGGCGTAGGCTCCGATGATGAATATTGACGCTATCTCAAACTCTATCCGATATTTCAAAATCCAATCGCGCTTTATCGCCAAAATCATGCCGAATAAAAATTCCGGTATCCTCACGGGGACAAGCCACCAGTTGTAGCCTATGCCGGTGTCTTTCGTTACATTGAACACGACGAACGAAACGACTATCGACGCCGCCAAAGTTATCAGCGGGGCGCGCTCGGCGCAAGGCTTCAAAAGCGGCGCGACGAAGTACATCAAGAGAATCACGCCCATGAACCATTCGCCGACGAACGGCAGGAAGTCTATGCCCAGCCAGACGAAAAGATTCATATCGATTGGCAAAATGCATATCAGGTTGACGAAGTAGTCGTGACTGTAAAGGGTTTTGTAAAACGGCGACTGCTCGGCAATATCCATGTCCAGCACGCCCGCAAGCAGAAACAAGCTGCCCAAAAAAATAAACGACATTGTAAACGGCACGACGATGCGAATCACTTTGCGCTTGCAGAAATCCCAAATGCTCGGCGTCCTGTCCAGGGAACCGACGACAAGGTAGCCGCTTATCGCAAAAAAAAGAAACACGCCCGCGCCCGCCAAGTCGAAACAAATTCTGCGCGTGAACGGATAAGTTTCAAAGCCTTGACACATCAGGTAATGCGCAACGACTATCGCGAAGGAGGCGAACACTCGCACGGTATCAAGCCATGCGATTTTTTTCTTTGTGCCCAAAAGGTCGCAACCCTCCTTCAACATGCCTTAAGTGAAAAATATTTTATTCGCAAACCTGCGCGGCGTCAATGCCCTTTCTTCCCGCGCAAGAAAGGTCTCATAGAATCATTGTTGATTAACTACTTTTTCTTTGTGCGGTCAAAGAAAAAGTAGCAAAAAGAAAAACCGCCTCGCAGGGGCGTCAAAGGTCGTCGCCGCAACTAACCACAGTCTGCACAGGTGTCGCAAATCAAGCCGCCCGTGCCGGCAAAGAAACATCCATGTTTCTGTTGCCGGCGGCGCCCGTCCATGGGCGCCTCAAATTTCGCGGCACGTTTTGACTTGACAGGGCTTTTCGTGTACAATTCTGCGATTGATTGAACTTTAACCGAGGAGTTGAAAAATTTTGGTAACAATATTGGAAGGATTAATCGTCGCGGCGGTGGCGGTCGCAGCGGTCGTTTGGCTCTACTTGAAGAGGCGCGGGCAAGAAAAAGTCGTCCCGAAGCTCGAAAGCCGCACGCCGTTCAAAATCGAAAGCCGCGATGAAAAATCCGTGACGCTCTCGACGACGATTGAATTCCGCAACGAGGGCACGCAGTCAGCCATGATTGTCGACGCGATTTGCCATCCGCTTTTGCCTTTTGAGCAGTATGACGGCATGAACGTGCGCGGCAAGGCAGAACGTGAAGGCGTCCCTCGAGAAGACGATTACTTTGAGGCGTTGGTTATCGAACATCAGCAAAGTGCGCGGCTCGTGGCAAAAGTTACCTTGACGGCTCGCAAAGGTCTTTCGTTGGAAGAG
Organism: uncultured Selenomonadales bacterium; assembly: GCA_946407095.1. Classification (GTDB taxonomy): domain Bacteria; phylum Bacillota; class Negativicutes; order Selenomonadales; family Selenomonadaceae; genus Quinella. The sequence goes on from CAMJMR010000021.1 coordinate 23,473, forward strand.
GCGGTCGCGCATATGGTTGACTTCCCAATCGAATTCATTTACCGCGAAGTCGGACGCACGCCCATGCATTGGTCGATTGCCCGCGTGATTTTGACTGCCGAGGAACTTGCCAAGCTTGTCGGCGTTCGTCACATTGAAGACTAAGGAGCAAAGCTTATGAACGTTGAAATTGTACCGATAACGACAAGGATTTTGACGCCGAAGGATGATATTGTCGACGTGATTGAACGCTACACGCGCGACATAATCGGCGCGGACGACGTGGTCACGGTTGCCGAAAGCGTCGTGGCGATAACGCAAGGCAATATCATTCGTCCCGACGAGATGCACATCAGCGACTTGGCGCGGCTGTGTTGCCGCTTCATTCCCGATTACGGCAGCCTGGCGACGCCGCACGGTATGCAAGCCCTAATGGAACGGGAAGGCGAATGGCGCGTGGCGTTCGCGTTGCTCGCTGGCTTTTTGGGCAAGGTTATCGGCGTGCGTGGTCTGTTCTACAAGTGGGGCGGGCGTCAAGCGGCGTTAATCGACGACGTGACGGGCACGATGCCGCCGTTTGACAAATGCGTCGTCTACGGCCCCGAAAATCCCGAACAGGTCTGCGCGGCGCTCAAGGCTCGGCTGAACTGCTTCGGCGCGATGATTGCCGACGTCAACGACTTGAAACGCTCGCGAATTGTCGGCGCGACGCCCGGCATGAACGCGCAACTTGCCTCCGATTTGCTGATTGACAATCCTTTCGGCAACGCCTCGCAGAAACGTCCGATTTGCGTTTTGAAAAACTTCCGTCAATACCAGGAGGCTCAAGCGCGCTGATTTGGAGGTGATTCAAATGGCGGAGACGCAACCTAAGGAGCAAACTTCGCGGGTCATACCGATGACGGTCGACGATTTAATCCTCATGCAGCTGAAGGACTTCAAAGACGAATTCCGCGACTCGCGCAAGGAACTCGCGGCGCGCATGGACAGATTGGAAAATCGTCAAGACAAGCTCGACGAAAAAATTAATAAGCTTGACGAAAAAATTGAAACTGTGCGTCAAGAGTTAAACGCTCGCATTGATAAGCAAGACGCAAAAATTGACAAGCTCGCCGACAAAATCGACGAACTTTCAAAAAAGATTGATTCATCTATGAATCAAGGACAGATTTGTTTGATTACTACAATCGGAATAGCCGTGACGGTTTTGTACTCGGTTTTTTCCAAATGAATTTCGTCTGTCGAAAGGAGCATTGACCATGAAAAAATTTTTAGCCGTGTTGTTGCTGGCGACGCTGTTTTTCGGCGGGACGGCTCTGGCAGTACCAATCCCCCTGCGCGGCGTCGTGGAGGGTTTTTACGGCACGCCCTGGACTTTCGCCGACCGCGCAGACATTATCGACTTTTGCCGCCAAAATAATTTGAATTCCTACGTCTACGCGCCCAAGGATGACCCTTACCACCGCAACAAATGGCGCGAACCGTATCCTGCTGACAAGCTCGCCGAACTCAAGCGGCTGGTTGCGGTTGCCAAGGAAAATGACGTGCGCTTTATCTTCGCCGTAAGCCCCGGCCTCGATTTGAACTACAAGAGCAATGACGACTTCCGCAAGCTGATTCGCAAGCTCGACACGATGTATCAAGTCGGCGTGCGCGACTTCGCCGTTTTCTTCGACGACCTCAAAGACGACAAGGGCAGGCATCACGAAAACGGCAAGGCTCAAGCCGAATTTCTCAACCGCGTGCAGAAAAACCTGCGCGACCGCTACAAGGACGTTGCGCCGCTGATTATGGTGCCGACCGAATACTACTACGACGACATGGTTAAGGGCGACAAGCTCAAGCCCTATACCCGCGACTTGGCGGAAAATCTTGACCCGCGAATCGTCGTGCTGTACACGGGGCGCGGCGTCGTCTGCGACGAGATAACCGATGCCGAACTCGCCGAAGCCAATAAAATTTTCGGGCGCGAAGTCGGCGTCTGGTGGAACTACCCCGTCAACGACTACAGCTTGACGCCCGACGGCAACCGCAACGTCAAGCTTGCTCTCGGCGCGATTGAAAAGCTGCCCTCCGCGAAGATGACCGCGATTTTCTTCAACCCAATGCAACAAGTTCAGATGTCGAAGATTGCCTTGGCAACGGGCGCGATTTACGCAAACAACCCCGCCATTTACGACGCCGCGCAGGCTTGGGATAAGGTGCTCGGCGACCTGTTCGGCAACCTCGCGCCGCAAATGAAAATCTTCGCCGAACACTCGCGCCACATGGAAAATTCTTGGGCAAAAGTCGGCGCGCCCGACGCGATTGAATTCTCGACGGCGGCAACCTTGCTTATGAACGACATGGGCAAGAAAAGTTTCGTGGACTTCGCGCCGCTCGAAAGGCAAATCAACTCGACCGAACGCGCCGTGAACACCTTGCTGAAACGTCTGCCGAAAAAATATTTGTCGGAATGCCGGCCGCAACTCGAACAGCTCAAGCGAATCATGCAGGCGGACAAGGTTGCGCTCGAATCGCTCAAGGCAGGACAGCTTGACCCGCGCCTGAAAGTTTTGCGCGAAGAGATTACTGCGAACGAAAAGCTTGCCGTCATATCAGAGACAGCAGGGCGCAAGTTCATTGACGACGTGCTGAACTTCTTCGACGAACAGAACGGCGGCAAACGCAAACGTTGACGCTTGAAACGAAAAAAACCCGCTCCCATTTCGGGAACGAGGTTTTTTTATTTTTCGATTCGCGCTTTAAGCCAAGTCAGAAAATCTTCTGCGCCCATGCGACTTGCCGCGACTTTCATTGTTACGGCGACGCGCTCGGTCTGCGAACAGTTCAGCTTGAAGCCGCAAAGCATAAGGTACAGCTCCGTTGCGTGCAGGGCGATTCGCTTATTGCCGTCGACGAAGCCGTGATTCTTGATTAAGCCGTGGAACAATCGCGTCGCCCGCTCTTCAACCGTCGGATAAAGAAATTTTCCGCCGAAGGTTTGAAACGGGGCATTGACCGCCGATTCAATCAAGCCGATGTCTCGAATGCCCGTTGACCTTTCAAGCCGCCCGTGAAGCGTCAGGATATCACTCGGCAGAAGGCGTATCAAACTTTGCCAGCGTCTCATAAGCCGCGCGATTTTGTTCAAGCAAAAATTCGTTCAGCCTGTCGATTTCGGTCTTCAGCTCGGAGGAATTTTCGCTCGTCAAAAAATCGTCTCAAAGATGCGGACCCGCAGCAACAAGCGCTTTGCCCGCCGCATTGTATTCGTATTTCTTGAAGTTCTTGATAAAGCGGCCTGCCAAGTCTTCGGCGCGGCGATCCCATTCGGTCGGGTCGGCGTAGGTGTTGCGCGGGTCGAGGATGTTGGTTGCGACGCCTTCCAATTCGGTCGGAACTTCCAGGTCGAAGATGGCGATTTTCTTCGTCGGAGCCTTCTTGATTGCGCCGCCGAGAATCGCGTCAATGATGCCGCGCGTGTCCTTAATCGAAATGCGTTTGCCGGTGCCGTTCCAGCCGGTGTTGACCAGATAAGCCTTTGCGCCGCTCTTTTCCATGCGCTTGACGAGTTCTTCGGCGTATTTGGTCGGGTGCAGTTCAAGGAAGGCTTGACCGAAGCACGCGCTGAAAGTCGGAGTCGGCTCGGTGATTCCGCGCTCTGTGCCCGCAAGTTTCGCCGTGAAGCCGCTCAAGAAATAATATTTGCACTGTTCGCTGGTGAGAATGGAAACGGGCGGCAAAACGCCGAATGCGTCCGCGCTGAGGAAGATGACGGACTGCGCGGCGGGGCCGTGGCTGTCGGGGCGCACGATGTTTTTGATGTGGTAAATCGGGTAGCTGACGCGCGTATTTTCCGTGACGGACTTGTCGGCGAAGTCAATCTTGCCGTTCTTGTCGACGGTGACGTTTTCGAGGAGCGCGTCGCGGTGAATTGCGCCGTAAATGTCGGGCTCTGCCACGGGGTCGAGATTGATGACTTTCGCGTAGCAGCCGCCCTCAAAGTTGAAAACGCCCGTATCGTCCCAGCCGTGTTCGTCGTCGCCGATAAGGAGGCGTTTCGGGTCGGTCGACAGCGTCGTTTTGCCCGTGCCGCTAAGCCCGAAGAAAATCGCGGTATTTTCGCCGTTCATGTCGGTGTTCGCCGAGCAGTGCATGGCAGCAATGCCTTTCAGCGGCAGGAAGTAGTTCATCATGCTGAAGAGGCCTTTTTTCATTTCGCCGCCGTACCACGTATTGAGGATGACTTGTTCCTTGTCGGTGATGTTGAAGACGGTCGCGGTTTCGGAATTGAGGCCGAGTTCCTTCCAGTTGGTGACTTTCGCCTTTGACGCGTTGAAGACGACGAAATCGGGCTCTTGGTCGAATTCCTCTTGAGACTTCGGGCGAATGAACATGTTGGTGACGAAATGCGCTTGCCAGGCAACTTCCATGATGAAACGAATCTTCATGCGGGTGTCTTTGTGCGTGCCGCAGAAGCCGTCGACGACGAACAGACGCTTGTTCGAGAGTTCCTTAATCGCCATTGCCTTGAGGGCTTTCCAGCTTTCGACGGAGCATTTCTTGTTGTCGTTGGGATATTCGGGCGTCGTCCACCAAATTTCGCCGGGCGCGCCTTCCTTGGTCGTGTCGTCGTAGACGATGAACTTGTCCTTGGGGCTGCGGCCGGTGTAAATGCCCGTCATGACGTTAATCGCGCCGAGTTCGGTTTCTTGACCCACGTCGAAGCCTTCAAGGTCGGGCTTGGTCTCTTCGTTGAAGAGGACTTCGTAAGTCGGATTGTAAAGCACTTCGGTCGTGCCGGTGATGCCGTACTTGCTTAAATCCATCATTGCCATAAATTCTTACCTCCAAAAATTTACTTCGCCGATAATAACCGTTCACGCCGCGATTGTCAAACAAAAAGCCCGCGCCGCGTCCGCGAAAAGCTTTTCAAAACTGCAGGGCGTGTTATAATCAACGGCAAAACGAAACGGAGACGTCATGAGCAACTTTATCGAACTTGGAAAAAAAATTTACGACTTGAACAACCCGCGAGAGGCGCACAGGTTTGCGGTGTTCGTGGCGAGGTGTTGCCTGCACCCGCAACGCATGAGCCGCTTGGAAAAATTTTTCGAGCAATCGGAGCTGATGCGGCAAGTGGCGGCGGGCTACCCGTTTGTCTACGAGCAGGCGACGCGGGCATTTTTTTATTATCGGTCGACGTTCGAGGAGCGGGCGCGGCTAATCGAAGACAACATGCAATTTTTATCGGCGCGCTTCAACGACGACTTCATGCTGAAACTTTACGGCGACAAGAAAATCGAGCTGTGGCGCATGCCGCTTGACGAGACGCTTGGCGAAATGAATCTTGTCCTGTGCGCGGAGTCGGGTCAGCGCAAGGAGGGCTTGGCGGCCGTCATGTTCAACTTGCCGGGCGAAGTGCCCGTCTATCAGATTTTGTTTTGGATAGCGCGAACTCAACGCGGCGATTGGGCGATGTGGATAGGCGCAATGCAAGGTCCCAACGTCGACGACGCCAAAGACTTGGTCAAGCGCATAACAAAAAAATGTCACGCCTATCGCACGAAAAATCTGATTCTCTACTCCGCGCAGGCTGTGGCGAGGGCTTGCGGCGTCACGAAAATTTTGGCGGTCACCAACGAGGGCTACTACGCGAACAATCACTTGCGCCGCGACAGGAAGCTCAAGACGTCGTTCAGCGATTTTTGGGCGGAGGCGGGCGGCCTTCCCACCGACGACGCAAGATTTTACGAATTGCCGCTTGTCGAGACGCGCAAGACCGTCGAAGAAATTCCGTCACACAAGCGGGCGCAATATCGTCGGCGGTTCGCTTTGCTTGACGAGCTGGACGCGTCGATAGCTGAAACGTTGCGGGGGTTCAAGCGTTGAAACGTAAATCTACTTTCTTTCAGCGAGGAAAGAAACCTTACGCTCACCAGTTCGCGTTCGCCAAAGAAACTCGCCTCGCAGGGGCGGAAACCGACCACTGCCGCAACGCCCGCGCTACCCGAAGCCGTCTGTGCCGCTGTCGACGCATCACGCGTCGAAGTCGCGGCGGCCGCCCGTCCTTGGGCGGCCTCATCACCTGCCACGTATTCCTTGCTCTACCAACACACCCCTGCCAAAAATTTTTCGGAGGTGTCAACGTGAAAATCGCAATCTTTGAAAACATAATGACGCCCGGCGGTCACGAAGTTGAATTCGACAGGATTTTGGTCGAAGAGTTCCGCGCGCTTGGTCACGAGGTCGAATTTTACGTTCCCGAAAATTTTACCTTCCAATTCGACTACAAGACGCCCGTCACGCGCTTGAAGGGCGACGCCGTCACCTACACGAATTCGCGCGGGCTGAAGAAACTTTTGGCGACGCTTCGCCGCGAATTCAATCGGCAACGCTGGTACAGTCAACTTTTACTGCTGCAAAAAAAATTCGACGCGCTGATAGTCCCGACGTCCACTTACCGCTATTTGCGCTCTTTGAACTACAGCGACTTGAAAAAAATTTCGGTGCCGCTGATTTTCATTCTGCACGGCATAAATCCCGCCGAGGCTCCGAGATTTTTGGCGGAGGCAGGTAAACTTTCGTCGAACAGGAATATCAAGCCCGTCGTGCTGACGTTCGGCGATTCAATCTTCGGCGAGCGGCGCGACAACATTTTCACGATTTACCCGCCCACTTACACCGCCCGCGACTTGAACGTCGAGCCGAAAATTTCTGCGGCGGGCGAAGTGCTTAAGGTTGGCTTCTTCGGACAGTACAGGCGCGAAAAAAATCTGCGCGGCTTGCTTGAAGTTTTCTTGCGCGGGAAGTACACGCGGCGGGTTGAATTGCAAGTTCAAGGGTCGACGATGCACGCCGAGGACGCCGACGACTTCGAGGCGATTATAAAGCAGTACGGCGGCGACGAGCGTTTGAGCTTCCTGCACAAGGGACTTATCGGCGCGGAGTGGCAGCGGGCGATTATGAACGTCGACGCGCTGTTGATGCCGTATTCTGCGCCGCGCTATCGCTATCATTGGGGCGGCATGCTCTTCACGGCGATTGGTTTCGGCAAGCCCGTCGTTGCCAGCGACGACATGAACCCCGAAGTCTTTGACCTCTACCGCGTGGGCGAGACCTTCCGAAGCGGCAACCTTGACGACCTTGCGCGCGTGCTTGAGGCTTTTATCAACGACTTCGACGAAAATTTTCCGACGTATTCGGCGAACTTGCAGGCGGCGGGCGAAGACTTTTCCCCGACGAATTTTGCGCGGCGGCTTGAAAAAATTATGGAGGGCGCGTATGGCTAAGGTATCCGTGCTGATTTTGGCGAAGAACGAGGAAAAATTTATCGGCGCGTGCATAAAAAGCGTTGCCGCCTTCGCGGACGAAGTTATTGTTATCGACGACTTCAGCACCGACGCGACCGCGCAGATTTCAGCCGACTTGGGCGCGCGCGTCGTGCAACACGGGCTCAACGGCGATTGGGGCGGCCAACAGACTTTTGCGATTAAGCAGGCGCGTTTCGATTGGGTATTCTTCATCGACGCCGACGAACGCTCGACGCCCGCGCTTTCCGCCGAAATAAAAAAAATCCTCGCTCGCGACGACAAAAGCATTGCTTGGCGGACGGCGCGGCTGAGTTACTTTTGGGGTCAACCGCTCCGACACGGCGGTTGGTTCCCCGATTATGTCACGCGGCTTTTCCCGACGGCGGGCAGCTACGTTACCGGCTTCGTGCACCCGCAAATTCATCACACCTGCGCGGAAAAGGATTTTCCCGAATCGGCTTACCTCGTCCACTATCCTTATCGCGATTGGAATCACTACTTCAACAAGCTGAACTTTTACACGACGCTTGCCGCGAAGAAGGCTCACGAACAGGGCAAGACGGCGGGGCTCCTCGATATGATTCTGCACCCGTTGTGGGCAAGCTTCCGCATGTACGTCCTGCGCGGCGGCTTCCTGGACGGGCGAATCGGCTTCGTGTTGGCGGGCTTCCACTATTTCTACACCATGGCGAAGTACGTCAAGCTTTTCTACTACGGCAAGGAAAATGTTCACGTCACGGAGGCGGCGGATGATGTTTAAAAATATTTTGGTCAACGCGCTGGTCAACTTGGGCGACGTGGTGCTGACGACTTCGGCACTTGCGCTGATAAAGCGGCACTTCCCCGATGCGCGAATCACCATGCTGGTCAAGCCCGTGGTTGCCGACGCCGTCATTGACAATCCCGTTGTCGACGACGTGATTGTTTTGGACTACCGCGCGAAGGAAAATTCTTTCGGGAGGATGCGCGCGCTGGTCAAGGAGATTCGGCGGCGGAAATTCGATTTGGCAATTTCATTCGACCGCAAGCTTCGACCCGCGCTGATAACGTTCTTTGCAAGGATACCGCGCCGCGTCTGCCCGTCAAAGGTTTTCGACGACAACAAGAGCCGCGTGACGTTGCTTTACACCGACGTCGTAGAAATTTCGCACGACCTAAACAAAACTTTGCAAGCCGAGACGTATCAAGAGATTGTCCGAAAATTTTTCAAGATTGACGGTCACGAGACGCCGCGCTTCCCGATAAAGCCTTCGCCCGCCGCCGACGCGTTGCTTGGCCGTCTGCCGCCCGCAAGGTTTAAAATCGCGTTGTGTGTCAAGGGGACTTTCCCGCTCAAGACGTGGAGCAAAGAATATTTCGCCGAAGTCGTCCGCGAATTGCGGCGGAGCTATGACGCGGCGTTTTTTATTGTTGGCGCGCCGAACGACCGAGCCTACGCCGACGAAGTTATCAGCGCGATTGGCGGAGGCGTCGAAAATTTTTGCGGCGAGACTTCGCTGACTGACTTGGCGGAGCTGTTTCGCCGCGCAGATTTGTTTATCACGGTGGACACGGGAGCCACGCACATTGCCGCGACGACGGGCGTCAAAATGGTGACGATGTACGGTTGCACCAGCCCCGACCGTTGGCACCCGATTAATCCTAATGCCGTTGCCTTGACGAGCCGCGAGCCCTGTTGCCCGTGCACCTGCAAGGCCGAAGAGTGTCCGACTTATCCCGCGCCCGCTTGCCTGCAAAACGTCACGCCCGCGCAGGTTCTCGACGCCGCTAGAAAATTTTTAACGAACGTGTAACAAAACTCTCTAAGCCGCGTATAAGGGACAGAAAGAAAAATTTAAACAAACACAAAGGAGACAATGACTTACGAAATCCTCAGCATGGAGCAACTGGACAGCGTGGCGGGCGGCACCAACCGCGAGTGCAAGGAACTCAAAGACGCCCTGCCGGAAGTGGACGGCTTCTTCGGAAAGCGCAAAATGCGTGAAAGCGAAGTAATCGCCTGGCTTGACAAGAACCTCGGAATCAAGGCGACCTTGCACGACGGATTTATCCTCGACCCGACCGACGACGCAGGTGACTCCAACCTTTACAAGCTCAAATCAACCGGCAAGTACATTTCCCACGAAGAGACCATGGACATGATTAACAAATTCCTCGGCAAGTAATTGGAAGGAGACGACGACAATGACTTACGAAATCCTCAGCATGGAGCAACTCGACGCGGTAAGCGGCGGCACCAACGGCGAATACAAAGAACTGCGCGACATGTTGCCCGAAATCAGATATGAGAACTTTTGGGGGACAACTAAGTACAGAAAGCCCAACTTTGGCGAAGTACAGGATTGGTTGCGCAGACGCGTCAATGTAGTAGCAAAGATTGATGTCGGCGACTGGTGGAATCCCCTCGACAGCGCGGGCGAAAAAAATACTTACAAGGATATATTCAGCGGTGAAGTCTTGACACACAGCGAAGTCGTTGCCAGAGTCAAAACTTTTATAGACAATTTCGGACCAAATTGGTAATTGGAGGGAACTAAAATGACTTACGAAATCATGAGCATGAACGAACTCGACGCAGTAAGCGGCGGCACATACGGCGAGTACAAGGAGCTGCGCGATCTCATAAAGAGAAACACCGGCAAGGAATTGAACGCGAGAGGCGTTGAGAAATGGTTGAAAGACACGTTTGACATCGAAGCGGAAATCAGCACCGGATTTTTCCTGAACTTCAGTGACGACGCGGGCAAAACGAACACCTACAAAACGATAATCCCGTCGGAATATCCCAATACAAAACCGATGATAGAATACATTTCTCACCAAGAAGTTATCAAGCGAATCAAGAAACACTTTGGCTGAACAAATAACGGTAAACGCCCTTCGGCAACACGCCGGAGGGTTTTTCGTTTGACGACGCAAATTTTTTTTGCCAAGCGTGTAACAACTCTGCGCGGCAAGCGTATAAGGGACAGAAAGATTTAACACGAAGGAGAAATGACATATGGCAACACGTTAAGAGAATCTCAAGAAAATCAACGCGGAGCTCGAAAAACTCAGCGATGAGGAACTTAACGCGGTAGCGGGCGGCACTTGCCAAGAAACCGACGAACTCATAAGAGCAATCGGACCGGTTGACGTGCGCGTAAAGAACGGTCACACGCACTACCAAACGACTTACAGCACAGAGCACAGGCAACTTAAACGCGGCGAGGTTGCAGATTATTTGAAAAACCACTACGGCATCGAAGCGAACATCAGCAACGGGTTCCTGTGTTTCAGCGACGGTTCTAAGAACACTTACAAGCGGAACGGCAAATCCATGACTCACGCGGAAGTTTGGGACTTAATCGTACAAAAAATATAATCACGGCCTCAAAATAAACAAAAGCCCTGCACAAATCGGCGGGGCTTTTTCGTTTGACGGAGGAAAAAATTTTTTGTTAGAATGGCGGCGAAAGGAGCAATCATGAATATTTGCCTGCTGATAAAAGATTTTGCCGTCGGGAAAAAATTTTTGGCGGACGGACGCCCGACCAAGAGCGGCGCGGAAATTCACGGGGAAAATCACGCGCTGCAACTCGTCAAGCTCGGACACCGCGTCACGATCATGACGAAGAAGCGATTCTTCCACACGGCGGCGCGCGAAAATTTCAACGGCATCGACTTGGTAAGACTGCACCCGCCGTTTCGTTGGCTGGAAATTTTTTGCCGCCTGCTGACCACGCACAACGACATCGACGCCTTTTACATCATCGGCACGCCGAAGTTCGCGGTTTGGGCGATTTTGTTCGCGCGGCTGTTCAAAAAGCCCGTGACGTTGGCTCTGACCGGCAAGGCTGAAATTTTCGGCGCGGACTCTTGGCGGAACAAAATTTTGGCGAAGTGCACGCATTACGTTGCCACGACGAAGGAAATTCGCGACGGTTTTATCCAAAGCGGCGGCATTGCGCCCGAAAAAATTTCAATCCTGCCGCACGGCATCGACACCGCCAAATATCCGCAATCGAACGAATCACGGCGGCGCGAGCTGAAAATTTCTCATGGCGTCGAGCCTGCGCGGAAAGTTTTGCTGTTCTGCGCGAGAATCGTCCCCGATAAGGGCGTCGACACCCTTCAGGACGTGTGGCGAATTTTGCATAAAAAATTCCCCGACGCGCTGCTGTTCGTGGTAGGCGGCGGGCTCAATCATCTGCTTGACGAGTTGCGGGCACTTTCCGCCGAGCTGGACGGCTCAATCAAAGTCATCGGCGAAGTCGACGCGCCGCAAGAATTCTACCAGATGGCGGACGTTTACATTTTCCCTTCGCGCCATGAAGGCTTGCCGACTTCCCTGCTTGAGGCTATGGCGAGCGGCTTGCCCTGCGTCACGAGCGACATCGGCGGCTGCGAGGACGTGATTGAAAACGACGTGAACGGCTACCGAGTTTATTCCGAAGACGCGGCGGCTTTCGCTGAAAAAATTTCGTTACTGTTCGAGGACGACGCGCGCAGAAAACTTTTCGGAGAGCGGGCGGCCAAGTTGATTCGACAGAATTGCGACTTCGCGACCGTCATTCCTAAGTTGGCTGAAATTATTTCGGCGCGCTGAAAATCATTCGAGTGACATCGGCGACAAGTTCGTTGTCATAGCGTGCGCCCGCTTCGTTTCGACGCGTCATAATCGCAACGACAATCGGCTTTCTGTTCGGCGGGAAGATGACGGCAATATCGTTTCGCATACCGTAATTGATGCCCGCGCCGCTTTTGTCGACGACTTTCCAATCCTTCGGGACGCCCGCCTTGATTAAATCGTCGGTTATGGAGTTGTCGCTCATCCACGACGCGAGCAAAATTTTTTTGTCGTCGCGGAGCAAATCGCCCAAAAGGTAAAGTTGCAAATCCTTGGCGAGTTGGCGAGGTGTGCTTGTGTCGTCGAGGCTGCCGGGCATGTAAATGTTCAGTTCCGGCTCAAGCCGCGCAGGTTCGGTCACGGTATCGCCGATAGCCCGTAAATTTTCTCTGAACGCGTCAATGCCGCCCAATTCCTCCATCACCAAGTTGGCGGCGGTGTTATCGCTGATTCGCAACGCCGCTTCGCAAATTTCGGCAACGGTCAAGCCGTCGGCGACGTGCGCCTTTGTTATCGCGGAGTAGGGCAAAATTTCATCCGCCGAATAAATTCTAAGTTCGTTGAGTTCGTCGAAGGTCTTGCGTTGCAGGAGCGCGCCTACGCTCAAAAATTTATGCGTCGAGCAGTAAGCGAATCGCTCATCGGCATTGTAGGCAATTTCGCTGTTGTCGTTGGTGTCGAGGACGTAAACGCCAATCTTCGCGTTGTATTTCGCTTCGAGCGCGCCGAAATTCAATTCGGGCGTTTCCTGCTTGCACCCCGCCGACATCATCAGCAAGGCAAGCGCGAGAATCAAAAATTTTTTCATACGTTTCACCTTCCGAGACGATTATAAATGAAAATCCGTCGACGTCAAAAATTTTTTGGGCGTTGACTTTTTTTTTGCTATCGCGTAAATTTTTTTCGAGGTGATGTTGTGGACGATAAAAAAGTTTTCGAGTTGGCGGATGCTTGCGGGATTTTCGAGCTGACGGGCGCGGACATTCAAGCGGAAGAAATTTTGACGGCGGGCAATTCGTTTTTCGACAAAAGCTATTTCGGGACGCGCGTTTTGATTTTGGCTCCGCACCCCGACGACGAAATTAACATCGCGGGCAACATGATTCTGACTATGGCGGCGGCGAAGGCTGAAATTTTCGCGGCGTATTCGACGAGCGGCGACTTCGTCCAAGCGGCGGAGGTTCGTGCTCAAGAGGCGGTCGACGCGCTGAAAATTTTGGGCGTGCCGCGCGAAAGGATAATTTTCCTGGGCTATGGCGACGGGCATAAACTTTCCGACACGCCGACGCCTTCGCCTGCCGGTCACGTCGAAACCTACGCGGCTGCGGGCTTCGTCGACTACGCGACAAAAACTTTCGGGCGACCCGCCGCCTACACCCGCCAAAACTTCAAGCGCGATTTGAAAAGCCTCCTGCTTGAGTTGCGGGCGAATATAATTTTCTGCGTCGACTTCGACAATCACCCCGACCACCGCACGCTGTCGATTCTGTTCGAGGAGGTCATGGGCGAAATTCTTTCCGAGCGCAACGACTATCGCCCCGAAGTCTACAAAAAGTTCGCCTACGCGACCGCCTTCACCGCCGCGCCCGATTTTTACGACGCCAACCTTCGCGCCACGCTCAAGCCGAAAATCGGCGAGACCGACACCTACGACTTCGACCTTGTCGACCGAGCCAATTACGTTTGGGCAAATCGCGTGCGCTTCCCCGTCATGAACTATCAGACGCTACTCAAGGACAATCCGCTTGCCGACGCGATTTTTGCGCACAAATCTCAACGCAACGAGTGGAACGCCCTCCGCATACTCAACAGCGACGAAATTTTTTTCGAGCGGCGCACCGACAGCTTGACGTTCGCCGCGCAGGTTCGGGCGACTTCCGGCGACGCCGCCAAGGTTCGCGACTTCAAACTGATTGACACTGCCGACGTTGCCGCCGTGCCCGCGCAGATTGCCGACAACCTTTGGCAACCGACCGACGCGCAACGGAAAATTTTTTTCGCATGGAACGAGGCAATTCAAGTTCGGCGCATTGTGCTTTACGGCAACCCGCTTGACGAGGCGACCGCCAAGATTTCCTTGCGACTGGAACTTGCCGAGGCTCAAGCCGTCATTGACAAGACGCGGCTCTACCTGGATAATGTGAAAACTTTCAGCGCGGAGCTTCCGAATCGCGGGCGGCCGCTGATGATTGACACCGATAAAATTTTCGTGACGCGGGCTGAAATTGCCGTTGTCGACGCGGGAAAGGATTTCGGGCTTGCCGAGGTTGAATTCTTCGCCAATGCCGAGCCCCTGCGCAAAATCCCGCCGTTCGTCAAGCTGACGGTCAACGACAACTTTGCCTACCGCTACGCCGTGCCCTCCGAGGCTGAAAAAATTTCGTTGGGGCTTTACCGCTTCCACGTCGACGCGCCCGTTAGGATTACGGCTGCGGCGGGCGACGAAAGCCTTTTGTCCGAAGTCGTCACGGACGGCGAGCTGATTCTGAATTTCGGCAAGGCCGAGGAAATTTTGGTGACGGCTGAAGTTATCGGCTCTGACATTTACGACCGCGTGATTATTCGCCGCGTCGGGGATTTGGCGCAAATTCAGCTGAAGGTTTGGCAGTGGCTCGACAAGCTTAGGGTTCACAAAATCAGGAATGTTGACAGATAAAATTTTTAAGGCTAGCAATGCGCATGCGTTGCGTTTCGTCGCGGCGATAACGTTTGAAGTGTCGGACGGCGCGGCGCGCTTACTGTTCCGCCGCTTTCAAAGCGGCTGGCAGTGGCTTGACAAGTTGCGCGTCCACAAGATACGAAAGGTCGACAGATGAGCAAAGTTTTGACAATCAACGAGGAACTGTTTATCGGTTCGGGCGGGCACCAAGCGACGTACATTCACCCGATTGACCCGCGCAAGTGCATAAAAATTCCGCACATGAAGGACGACGGCGACGTTCGCAAGGAAATGCGCTATCGTCGAATCTGCGCGGCAAAGTTGGAGCGTTCGCGGCTCGTGACGGAATTTTTCGGGACGGTCGAAACGAATTTGGGGCTCGGCTACGTCTTTGAGCGCGTCGTCGATTACAACGGCGAAACCAGCCGCGATATGAAAGCCTTCCTGCCCAAGACCAAGCCCGACGCCAAGACGTTGCAACAAATCTGGACGGTGCTGTTGAACTTCAAATCTGACTTTCTGCGCGAAAACATTGCGATAGTCGACACCGACATAGAAAACTTCATGGTGCAGGAGACCGCGCCCGGAGCTTACCGCGTGCGAATCGTCGACAACATCGGCACGCCCGTTTTGATTCCGCTCGTCTATTGGTTTGAATTCGCGGCGGCGTGGAAGGCTAAACGCTATTGGAACAGAATCGTCGATTGGCTCGCCGAAAACTACGCCGAAATAATTCCGCCCGAACTCGCCGCGCAGCTTAGGGAAAATTAATTTGCAAATGCTCGTTCGACAAAATATAATCGCGTCGAAGGGAGGCAACTCGTATGAAAATATTTTCGATAGCGGCAGCGTTCATCTTCGCCGTGATAATTTCTTCGACGGCATGGGCGGCCACGTGGACGCCGATTGACACAGGCGATGAGGGCACAAAAGTTTTCGTCGACAAAAGCTCAATCAAGCGCGGCGTTCGGTGTGCGGCATTGGGCATTAACAGAGCGGACGGCTTCACCGCGAACATCAAGCTTGAAATGGAAATGCCCGACCAAAAGCCGTTCGTGATGATTAACACGATGGGTTTCTTCACCGACAACGGCAGTAAGAAAAAATGCTATATCGCGCAAATCGACGAGGACGGCAAGCCCGCGCAAGATGCTTCGATTCAGCCGGAGATATCTGACGCCGACGGCAAAGACGGAACCATTTGGCCTAAGGTTTACGCCTACCTCCAGAAAAATTTACCGTGAAAAACTTCGCGCCGAAATAAAATCGCCCCTCCTTTTCGGGAGGGGTCTTTTTGTGTTAGAATTGCCAAAAACTCAAGGAGAAATGACGCTTGAAAAAAATTTTCCTAATTGCGCTGACAATCCTCGGCTTAGGCTTTTACCATACGCAGGCGCAGAACGTCGACAACATAACTGCCATTGCCGACGGTCCCAAAATCCTCGTGCTGAATTATCATCAAATCGACAACAAAGCCAATCCGCTGTCCGTTTCGATAAGCGACTTCGACGCGCAAATGAAATTCCTTGCCGACAGCGGCTGTATCACGATAACGCCCGACGAACTCTACGCGGGGCTAAACGGCGAAATCGACTTGCCGCCCAAGCCCGTGCTGATAACCTTCGACGACGGCTACATTGACAACTATACCAACGCCTTCCCGATTCTCAAGAAATATGGCTTGCGCGCGACGATTTTTATTATCCCCGCGTTCACGAGCGTTTATCCCGGCTACATGACGTGGGAACAGCTGAAGGAAATGGAGACGGGCGGCATAACGATTGAATCGCACACGATGACGCACCCCAAGCTTGAAGAGCTGCCCGACGACGAAATTCGCACCGAACTGATAAATTCCAAGAATCTTCTTGAAGAAAACCTTGGCCACCCCGTGGAGTTCCTTGCCTACCCGACGGGCACGTACAACTTGCACATCGCGGGCATAGCGCAGGACGCGGGCTACAAGGGCGCGTTCACGATTAAATACGGCGTCGTCGACAGAGGCAGTAATTTTTTCGCGTTGGAGCGCGTCCCGATTTTCAACACGGCGCAAAATACCATGAAGGATTTTTACGAGCGCATTGCGTGGCGGCAGAGCTTTGAGGAATTCGGCTGGATGAAACGTTGAGCGGAGCCCTTTCGTTGGCTAAGCAAAAGGGCTCAAAGACAGCTTTTGATTTTAAATCTACTTTCTTTTGCACACCCAAAAGAAAGTAGCAAAGAAAAACCTCATGCTTGCCAGCGCGCATTCGCCCTCGCAGGGGCGAAAGGTCGTAACCCGCACCGCCCGATATTTTCAGCGTGGTTGCGCCGACGGTATTTGCATCACGCAAATGCGTCGGCGAGAGGCCGTCATCCATGACGGCCTCTGCTCAGCCTTTCAATCGACCGATTCTGTAGCCGAAAAACTTAGCGGCGTCCCTGAAAATTGCACCAAAGCAGTCGAGGGGATTTTTTTTCGCCAAGGCGACGAGCTTCATGACGACGAACTTTTTGCCCGCGCCCTCCGCCGAGCCGAATGTTTCACGAATCCAAGGCTCTTGCGCATGAAATTTTCCGATTTGAACGTAGCGACGAAACTCTTGCGCCGCCGTGTAGTTGTGCGAGTGACAAACTTCCGCCTCCGCCGCGTAGTAAATCTTCAGCCCGCGCAACAGCATCTTCGCCGCAACGTACATGTCCTCCGAAAGCGGCACGTGCGACGGAAAGCCGCCGACACTCTGCAGGGCTTCGACGCGATAAGCCGCAAACGAATTCGACGCGAACGCCGTCTTTATCCCGAAAAGTTTTCTGTCGTCGAACGAGCGCAGTTGACTTTCGGGCGGGTAGTTGAAGGCGCGCAGAAATTTCGCCTCTTCGGTAGCGTTGGCGTGCGGCAGCTGTCGACCGTATGACAAGCCGACCGATTCGTCCGCACCGAAAATTTTCACCAATGCCGCAAGCGATTCGCCCTTTAGCAAAACGTCCTGCGTCATGAAGATTATCACGTCGAGCCGCGCAGATTTGAGCAGGTGTTCCAGCGCGAGCTGCCGTGTTGCCCCGTGATTGAAAGTCCTGCGCGGGATTGTCAAGACTTCGACGCCGAAAGACTTCGCGAGCCGTGCCGTGCCGTCCGTCGATTCCGAGTCGACGATTAACTTGCGCGTCGGCAAAGTCTGCGCGGCGAGCTGTTCAAGCAACGTCCGGAATTGTGAGCCCGCGTTTAGCGTCGGGATTATCAAGCCGCAATTCATTTAAAACCTCCAAAATATTTTTCTAGGGGTTGTTGGTAAAGTGAAGTGGCGATTCGGATTCGGCGTATCAATGACTTTTATGTTTAGGATCTATTTTCTTTCGCCGGGGAAAGAAAGTAGCAAAGAAACCCGCCGCTGCGCGCGGAGCGGCTGCCGACCACCGCCGAAATGCCCGCGCAAGCCGAAGCCGACTGTGCGCCGCTACTTCGCATCACGCTCAGTACGCGGCGCGGCCGCCATCCTTGGCGGCCTCTGTTCCCTGCCACTCTTTCCCTACTTTACCAACAAACCCTAGGAACTGTGGACAAAAAGTGATAAAATATATTTCGGGTGAAACAAAATG
>CAMJMR010000022.1 GCA_946407095.1 uncultured Selenomonadales bacterium
CAGCCGCCTTGGCAGGAGCCGCCGCTTTGACTTCAGCAGGTTTGACATCCTCAGCAGCCTTGGCAGGAGCCGCCGCTTTGACTTCAGCAGGTTTGACATCCTCGGCCGCCTTGGCAGGAGCCGCCGCTTTGACTTCAGCAGGTTTGACATCCTCAGCCGCCTTGGCAGGAGCCGCCGCTTTGACTTCAGCAGGTTTGACATCCTCGGCCGCCTTGGCAGGAGCCGTTGCTTTGACTTCAGCAGGTTTGACATCCTCGGCCGCAGCCTTAGCCATTATCGCGCTGTTGTCAAGGATGAATTTCATTGCCTTGCGACGGAGAATGTTGCTCGCCATAATCTCAAATTGACCGTTGTCACGCAGATATTTCGCGATTTGCTTGGGCGGCGTGTGGTACATTTGCGCCATTATCGCGACTTCGTAGTTGAGGTCTTCGGGCGTGACGGAAATTTTTTCGGCGATACCGACTTGTTCAAGCAAGATGTCCGTCAGAAGATTTTTCTTTGCCGATTCGCGATAGTTTTCGCGCAGGCTGTCCATAGTGGTGCCCGTAAACGCCATGTATTGTTCGAGATTCATGCCTTGCGTCTGAAGTTGCACGTCCAAGTCGTTAATCATTTGCGCAATGCGATTTTCAACCATGACGGGCGGCAAATCGATTTTCATGTTGGCGACCGCCTTGTCGATTATCGCTTGGCGTTGATTTTCGGCGGCGCGGCGTTCGGCGTTCGCCTCCATGTTCTTGCGAATGTCCGCCTTGTATTCGTCGAGCGTCTGGAAGGTGCTGACTTTCTTTACGAATTCGTCGTTGAGTTCGGGCAGTTCGCGGTGCTTTATGCTGTTGATTTTGCAAGCGAATTCGGCATCTCTGCCCGCCACGTCCTTGGAATGATAATCGTCGGGGAAAGTGACTTTGATTGTGCGTTCCTCGCCGACCTTCGCGCCGATAAGTTGTTCTTCAAAGTCGCCGATAAATTTATGCGCGCCTATTTCCAACGGGGCGTCTTTGGCCTCGCCGCCCTTGAACTTTTCGCCGTTAATCGTGCCGGTATAGTCCAGCGTGATGAAATCGCCGTCGACAATCGCGTCGCCCTCCGCCGCGTCAATCAGGTTGGCGTGGTGGCCGCGCAGAGCCTCAAGCTGTTTGGCAACGTCTTCGTCGGTGACGGGCTCAACGACTTTTTCCGCGTCGAGATTTTTATATTCGCCGAGTTCAACCTTCGGGAAGGGCGTAAACGTCAACGTGAAGACGAAATCCTTGCCCTCTTCGTTGGTGAGGACGTTGGCTTTGTTTTCGCTTACGGGCACCAATCCCAGAGTCTTAAGAGCCGCGCGCGTGGATCTTTGCAAGAGCGCATTGCTTGCCTCGTCGATAATCGCGTCCTTGCCGAGTTGCCGCTCAAGAATCGCCAAAGGGGCTTTGCCCTTGCGGAAGCCGGGGATGTTCACGCGGTCGCCGAGCATCTTTGTTGCCTGCTTAATCGCCTTGGAAAATTCCGCAGCGTCCTCCGTGACGGTCAGTTCAATGTTGTAATCGTCTATCTTCTTTTGGGTGAGTTTCAAAATTTCAACCTCCTGTTCGTTATGCAATGCGGCATTTATACTAGCACAGCGCGCAAAAAATTACAAGTTATCCTTTAAAAGCGGCTTGTCAGCGCGATAAAAGTTTCTTCCAACGAATGCCCCGCGCAGAGTTTTTCCGTCGAATCCAATGCCGCCAACTTTCCGCCGTCCAAAATCGCCACGCGGTCGCACAGAGCCTCCGCCTCCTCAATGTAATGCGTCGTCAAGACGATTGTAATTCCCTGCGCCTTCAAGTTTCGTATCAGCTCCCAAATTTTGCGGCGAACTTGCGGGTCAAGTGCAACGGTCGGCTCGTCGAGGAAAAGGATTTGCGGCTTATGAATCAGCGAGCGGACGATAAGCAAGCGTCGTTTCATGCCGCCCGACAATTCCCGAACGAACGAACGCCGAACTTTTTCCAGCTCCACGAATTTTAACAGCTCGTCAATTCGCGCAAGCCGCGCAGGTTGCGGCAAGTGATACAAGCGCGCATGAAGTTCAAGATTTTCCTCAACCGTCAAGTCTTGGTCGAAGTTGAGATGTTGCGGCACAAGACCGAGGAGACTTTTGACGAAAAGTTCATTGCCGACAATCGGTCGTCCCGCGAAAAAAATTTCGCCCGCCGTCGGCTTGAGTTGAAGCGTCAGCATTTTGATTGTCGTGGTCTTGCCCGCGCCGTTCTTGCCCAAAAGCCCGAAGACTTCGCCGCGATGAATTTCAAAGCTCAGCCCGTCGACGGCCTTGACTTCCCCGAAAAATTTTTTCAAGCCGACAAGTTCAATCACAGTTGTCCCTCCAAAAAGCAGTTGCAAGGCTAATTTTTACGGTGTAGAATATAAATCGCAATTATTGTAACCAAATTTTACGGGCTCTTCAAATCAAAGGAAGTGACGCAAATGGAGCTGAGACAACTGGAGTATTTTCAGATGGCAAGCCGTTTGAAAAACATCACCCGCGCCGCAAGGAAACTTCGAGTATCGCAGCCGAACATCACCGTAGCAATAAAAAAATTGGAGGCGGAGCTTGGCGTCCAGCTTTTCGACCGCAGCCAAAAGCAACTGACCTTGACGCCGGAAGGCAGAGTGTTCCTCAAGCGAATCGAAGTCGCGCTGAGGAATATCGACGACGCAATCTTGGAAGTCAACGACTACAAGCAACTGCAGAAGGGCACAATCAAAATCGGAATCCCGCCGATGATGGGCGCGTATCTCTTCCCGAAAGTGTTTTCCGGTTTCCGCCGCCTTCACCCAAAGCTCGACGTGATGCTTTACGAAGAGGGCTCGCTTACCATTCGCGAAAAGCTCGAAAGTGACGAATTGGACTTCGGCATTATACTCGTCCCCGACTTCACGCCGAATCTCAACGTCCTAAGGATGACGCGCAATCAGCTGATGGTTTGCGTGGCGCAAGACAGTTTGCTCGCCTATAACGCCGCAATCACGCCGCAAGACATTGCCGATTCGGATTTGATTATGATGAAAGAGGGCTCGTATCTGCGCGAAGTCGTTCAAAACAAATTGTCCGCGCTGAAAATCGTGCCGCGCACCGTCCTTGAGTCGGGGCAAATCGTCACGATAAAGGGGCTCGTCGCGCACAAGGTCGGGATAGCCTTCCTGCTTGACTTCATCTGCAATGACTCGCCCGATATCAAAGCCGTGCCGTTTCAAGAGCCGATTTTCGTCGACATAGGGCTCGCGTGGAAGAAAGACCGCTACGTTTCCAAAGCCGCGCAGGCGTTCATAGATTTTTGCAAGAGCTTGGGGGGCAATGACTAGCATGAAAAAATTTTTGCCGTTGATAATGTCGGCGTGCGTTTTGTTCGGCGGCGGAGCTGTCGAGGCGAAAAAATTCCCGCCGCCCGTCCTCACCGCCGAATTTGAGCAAATGGACTTCGCGCAACTTTACCCGACGTACTCTTGGGAACCGATACCGAAAACGGAATTCTATCAGGTGCAAGTGGTCAAGGTGGAGGCGGCGCGCGACAAAATCGTTCGCGAACTGCTAAACACCGAGGCTTTCAACCGCGTGACGGATTGGACGCCGTTTACGGAGGCGGGCGAATACTATTGGCAAGTGCGCGTCGTCGACAAGAATCACAAACCTTTAAGCGATTGGTCGGAGAAAAAATTTTTCACGGTGACTGCGCCCGTCAAGTTCGCGGCGTTCGGCGACAGCATTACTCACGGCGGCGCGGCTTACATTCCCGCTGGGCAGCTTTCTTGCCAATGGGAAACGTACAGCTCGGTGCCGATAAAAAATCTAGCTCGCAGCGGCGATACCACTCAAATGTTGCTTGACCGCTTCGATAGGGATGTTTTGCCCTTCAAGCCGCAAGTGTTGGTTATCATGGCGGGAATCAACGACATTCGCCTGAGCGCGGACGCCGCCGCCGTCATAAAAAATCTTGAGGCGATTCGCGACAAATGCCTCGCCAACGACATAACGCCCGTCTTTTGCACGCTGACTTCCATGAATCCCGAAATCATTCACACGCGCGGCATTCCGCTGACGGACGGCGATTGGCGCGAAGCTCGCGAAAGGATAAATTTCTGGATAATGCACACGCCGTATTTCGTCGATGTTGCGCCCGCGCTGACCGACGACAAGGGTTACTTGCGCGCTGAACTGACTCCCGACGGCTTGCACCCCGCCCTGCGCGGCAAGAAGATTATCGGGGAGGCAGTTGCCGCTTACCTGACGAAAAATTTTTAGGGGCTGTTGGTAAAATTTTTCCAAAGACCACTTCGACAGCAATATCTTCGCGAAAAAAATTTATCCCCGTCAAATGTGGCGAGGATTTTTTTATCACTCGTATTTTTTGTCGCGCATAAGGAAGAAGCCGATAACGCCGTCAATGGCAACGAGCAACATGATATTCACACCGAAGAACAGATTCGCAACGAAGGTGCCGAGGATTATCGCAATGGGCAACAAAAGTTTTTTGGAGAATTGTTTTTTTAGCAAGTCAATCGCCACGTTCAAAAGCAGAGCGGTTGCGCCGCACTGCATACCCTTCAGGACGAGCTGAACGTATTCGTTGGAGGCGACCAAGTCGTAGAATGTGGCGACGATTGTGATGATAATCAGCGGCGGCAGGACGGTTGCGAACATCCCCGTCAAGGCACCCGCCACGCCCACCATTCGATAGCCCAGCATGATAGCCGTGTTCACCGCCATAATGCCCGGCGTCGATTGCGCGATGGCCACCATGTTGAGCGTCTCCTCGTCGGTTATCCAATGGTACTCGTCGACGTACTTGGCCTTGAGCAGCGGAATTATGACGTAGCCGCCGCCGACCGTGAACATGCTCACGATAAACGTCGACTTGAACAGCAGCCAATAAAAATTTTTGTCAGTCTTAATCAAAGCAGAATCCTTTCCGTCAAAAAATTTTGCGCCGCGTAGTTTTTGGGGCGCGCATGGACGCGCGCCCGCCGGCAACAGAAACAGGGATGTTTCTTTGCCGGCACAGTCGGCTTCGGGTTGCGCGGGAGTTGCGGCAGTGGTCGGCAACCGCCCCTGCGAGGCGAATTTCTTTGCTACTTTCTTTCTTCGTTGAAAGAAAGTAGATTCCAATCATTAAAAGCTGTCTTTGCGCCCTTTTGCTTAGCAAACGAAAGGGCAGCCCGCCGCTCATACAAGCAAGGTCTCCAGTCCGATTTTCTTCACGACCCGCGCAGGATTGCCGAACGCCATAACGTTATCGGGAATGTCTTTCGTGACGAGCGACTTCGCGCCGATAACCGAGCCGCTGCCAATCTTGACGCCGGGCAAAATCGTGACATCGCCGCCAATCCACACGTCGTCACCTATCACAATCGGCTTTGCCATTTCGAGCCCTTCGGCACGTTTGAGCGCGTCGAGCGGATGAATCGCCGTGTAGAAGTTGCAATTCGGTCCGACGAAAACTTTCTTGCCGAGGCGAATCTCCGCGCAGTCCATGAGGTAGCAGTTGTGATTGAGGAAAGTGCCCGCGCCCAAGTAAACGTTGTAACCGTAATCGACCATGAAGGGCGAGAGAATTTCAACCGCCTCCGCGTCGACGTTCGGCAAAATTTCGCGCAAAATCTTCCGCCGCCGATTCAATTCCTGCATACGCGTCAAGTTCAGCTCCAAACACAAATCTTTGACCGTAGCCCGCTCAACAATCAACCGTTCGTCGAAGTTGGCGTCGTACCATTGCCCCGCAAGCATTTTTTCCTTTTCCGTCAAAACGTTCACGCTCCTCAAAAATTTTTTTCATTATAGCGAATTCGCCTTGACGAATCAAAGCCTGCTGTCTAAAATTTTCGGCAAAGGGGGAATCCTTATGGCTACTTACGTTCCGCGAGTGTTGCTTTGCGGCGACGCGGAAGAGTTCAGGAAAATCATAGGCGACAAGCCCGTCGAAGTGGTGGGGCAAGTAGAATTCGCTTGGGCGGGCGACGATGCGGCAAAATTATTTTTCGACGGACACGAATTGACGGGCGAAGGGCTCAACCAACTGCTTGACGGCGCGGCGGAATATTTACTCTTCAACGACCCGCTTGAGCATAAAGCTTACCTTGAAACCTACCCGATGAACACGCAGATTCTGACGGCGGACGTCTTTGCAAAAAAATTTCGCGACGGATTCTTTTCGCTCGAATTGCTGTATTCCATATCGGGGCTGCTTGTACAAGAAAATTTTTCGGGACGCGTCCTCGATTTTGATTGTTGCTTCGCCAAACTCGATTGTCGGGCGCGAATCAACTTCAACTTTGCGCTCGACGGCTTTGCAGAAAATTTCGGCGGCGAACTCTTCCCGATTACGGAAAACCTTTACGGAAAAATTTATCGGACGTTCGACGAATGCCGCTATCACATTTTCGACGCGATTGTCCTGGCGAAGGAACGCACGCCCGAAGAATTCATGAACACGCTCGCCGCGACCGACGCCCTAAGCGGAAAAATTTTTGCCTTCATAAGGCGTTACTCCGTCCTTGAAAATTGGATTTACGCCTCGAAAGATATTTTCGCTCACGTCACGCGCTTTAATGAGCGCAACGGCGCATGGTATCTGATTGAAAAGAAAATGCCGCCCGCCGATTTGATCGTCTACGTCGTCACGCACAAGGACGCGCAACTGCCCGCCCTGCCCGAAGGCTACCGATTCATCCACGCGGGTCACGCACTCGCCGCGCAGGACTTCGGCTATCTCGGCGACGACACCGGCGACAATATCAGCGCGTTAAATCACTACCTCGACGAAGCCACCGCGCTCTATTGGATTTGGAAGAACACCAAGCACACGCACGTTGGACTTATCCACTACCGCCGATTTTTCACCGCTGAAGCCCAAGAAACTTTCGACGCGACGAAAATCCTAAGCAAGGATGAAATTCTGCGGCTCCTCGGCGAATACGATATCATCGTTCAAGAAGAATACCTAAGGGAACGCAATCAGCTTGAGCTTATCCTCATCTCGACGGGACAGCCCGATTTGATAAGAATCACCGAAATGGTTATCCGCAAGCACTTGGCGAAGGCGCAACCCGATTATCTCGACGCCTACGACGCCGTGATTAACGGCTTTACGCTTTTCATTTGCGGAATCCACATCACGCGCCGAAATATCTTCGACGCCTATTGCCAATGGCTGTTCTCCTTCCTGCTCGACGCGACGATTGAACTGCGCGACAAAATTAGAGTCGGCGACATAAAGCTTGAGGAAATGCCGCACGTCTATTCGCGAATCGTCGGGCACTTCGCCGAAAGAATGCTGACCGTTTGGCTCACGAAAAATCATTTGCGAATCAAAACTTTGCCCGTAATGTATCGCGAAAACGTTTAAGGACTCGGAATGCTAAAGGATATAACGCTCGGACAATTTTTCCCCGGCAATTCGATACTTCACCGCCTCGACCCGCGCACGAAAATAATTTCCCTGTTCGCGCTGATAATCGCAATTTTCGCGGCGCAAGGGTGGACGGCTTACCTTTTGCTGACGGGCGTGACGACGGGCTTGGTTTTGCTGTCGAAGGTGCCGCCGCTTATCGTTTTGAAGTCAATCAAGCCGCTCGCCTGGATAATCTTGTTCACGTTGCTTATTCACTTCGTAAGCCACGACGGCGAAGTCTTGGCGAAAGTTTACGTCTTCAAGGTGACGACGGAGGGAATCGTCTACGGCTTGCAGATAAGCTTGCGGCTGGTGCTTTTGATAGTGCTGTCGAGCTTGCTGACGTTCACGACTTCGCCGTTGCAGCTGACCGACGCCACGGAAAAACTTTTGTCGCCGCTTGCGAAAATCGGCGTGCCCGCTCACGAATTGGCAATGATGATGACGATAGCGATTCGATTCGTGCCGACGCTTTTGGAGGAGACCGACAAGATAATCAAGGCGCAAAAGTCGCGCGGGCTTGACTTCGATTCGGGCGGCCTAATCAAACGAATGCGGGCGATGGTGCCGATATTGGTGCCTTTGTTCCTGTCTAGCTTCAGACGCGCCGACGATTTGGCGATGGCAATGGAGGCGCGGTGCTATCGCGGCGGCGAAGGGCGCACTCACATGAAACGGCTCACCTTGACGCGAAAAGACTTCTGCGCGGCGGGTGTCGTGGTTTTAATCTGCGCGGTCGTCGTCTTTGCCACGTTAAAGTTATCGGGCTAGCAATGCGCGACTTCAATTATGAGGAGGCACGACGTGATTTATTGGCTTTTGTTTTTTGAGTTCGCGAAGATAAGCTTGGTGTGCGTGGGCGGCGGCTACGCGTCAATGCCTTTGATTCAAGCGGCGGTCGTCGACACCTACCACTGGCTGAGCTTGAGCGAATTCATTGACATTTTCACGATATCGCAAATGACGCCCGGTCCGATTGGCATAAATGCGGCGACGTTCGCGGGCATGAAGATTGCGGGGCTTGGCGGAGCGATTTGCGCGACGGCGGGCTTCGTGACGCCGAGTATTTTCCTGTGCATTGCGCTGGCGAAGATTATTTTCAAGTACGGCGACTTGGGCGCGATTCACGGCATTTTGAACGGCTTGCGCCCTGCGGTCATGGCGTTAATCGCGGCGGCTTGCGTGAGCTTCGTCCTGCTTGCCGTGTGGAATGCCGAATCGATGCCCGAAGATTTTTCCGCCACGTTCGATTGGAAGGGCGCAGTGATTTTAATCGGAGCGTTGGCGGCGGTGCGAATGAAAATCGGCGTGATTAAAGTTTTGCTCGCAAGCGGCGCGGCGGGTTTGCTATTGGGGATGGTGGCAACGTGACGTTGCATCCAGATAGCGCGCCGTGTCGTCCGACAATTCAAAGGTTTTCGCCGCGCCGATACGCAACGCTGCGCATTGCTAGTTTCGTAAATTTTTTTAGGATGGTGATTTGATTTGGGCGACGCGATAATTTTGGCGATGGTCGTCTGCATGGTTTTTTACACGTTCGGCGACGAAATTTTTACCGAATAGGATGTGTTGGCAAGGAAAACGTTGCAGAGGATGAGGGCGCGCATGGACGCGCGCCCGCCGCGACTTCGATGCCGGAAGCATCGATAGCGGCACGAGTGGCTGACCGGGACGCGGGCGTTGCGGCAGTGGTCGGTATCCGCCCCACGCGTAGTGGTGGCTTTCTTTGGCAACGTGACGTTGCATCCAGATGGCGCGTTGAAAGTCGTTGACGGCTTAAGGGTGGATGCCGCGTCCCAGCTGTTCCCCCGCTTTCAAAGCGGGTCTTTCGCCAGTGAAAGAAAGTAGATGCTAAACACAAACTTTGCAAAGGAGAGCTTTATCATGAAACTTGCTGTTATCAGCGACACGCACGGCTACGCAGACCGCGTTGCCCTGGCTATGGAAAAATTTTTCACGGGCGCGGAGTTGATTCTTCACGCGGGCGACGTCCTCAATCACGGGGCGCGCAATCCCAACTTCAGAGGCGAAGACTACAATCCGCAAAAGCTCGTTCCGCTTCTCAACGGCTCGAAAATCCCGCTGGTTATCGCACGCGGCAACGGCGACAGCGAATTGGACGACGACGTTTTGGAAACGCCTCTTGCGCCCTACGCGCACGTCTTCGCCAACGGCAAGCGCATCGTCATCAATCACGGGCATTGGTTGCCGACCGACGCCGATAAGGACAAAATGGCGGCTCACTTCCGCGCAGATATTTTTATCACGGGTCACATCCACAAGCCCGTTTTGGAGCGGCGCAACGGCATTATCTTCCTCAACCCCGGCACGGTCAGCCCGCACCTTTCCAATCAGCCCGAAAAGCGCACAAGCGTTGCGACGATTGACGACGACAAAATTCAAATCTTCGACCTCGACAGCGGCGAAGTGCTGATGAGTCTGGACGTTTAAGCGGAGGCGGGCGACGTGTTGGCGTTGATTGATTACGGCGTGGGGAACCTTTACAGCGTGGCGAAGGCGTTGGCTTATGTCGGCGGCGACGTGACGATTACGAGCGCGGCGGAGGATATTGAACGCGCCGGGAAATTGATTTTGCCGGGAGTCGGCGCGTTCGGCGACTGCATGAAAAATCTTGAGGCGACGGGCTTGATTCCTACGATTTTGCGCGAAGTGCAGGCGGGCAAGCCGATTCTTGGGATTTGCGTCGGTTTGCAGATTATGTTCGCGGGCAGCGAGGAAAGTCCGAATGTCGACGGGCTGAAGATATTCGGCGGGCGCGTGAGGAAAATCTGCGCGGACGGCTTGAAGATACCGCACATGGGCTGGAACTCTGTCCGCTTCGGCGAATCGAAACTTTTTGCGGGCTTGCGCGGCGAGCCTTACTTTTATTTCGTGCACAGCTATCACGCCGCCCCCGCCGATACGAATTTGATTGCGGCGACGACCACTTACGGCGAAACCGTCACGGCGGCTCTTGAGCGGGATAACATTTTCGCGACGCAATTTCACCCCGAAAAGTCGGGCGACGTCGGCTTGCGCGTCTTGAAAAATTTCCTCGACGCTTGAGGAGGCGGGCGCATGGCTTATCAGCGGAAAGCAGGCGACAACAGAACCTTTTGGCGCGTTAATCACGGCGCGGGGCATTTTTCAATCGAAGACTGAGCTTTTTTCCTCGAACAAAGAGTCATTGTCGTTGCCGGCACTTTTGAAGTGGAAAAGCTTACGGCAATGCGGCGCGACGATTATTTTTACCTTCACCACGGAAACAAATCGGTGGGCGGTCAAGGACTAAAGTTAATCGGACAAATTACGGACAATGCGCCGACTTCTTGCCCGACAAGGGACGGCTGGTATCAGCGTCGTTACAAAATAATTTTTCCTGCGGACGGCGTGCCGTTAGCGGGAAAATTTTATTACGGCGCGGAAAAAGGTTACGCACCAAATTTTTTGGGCAATTCGGGAAACGCGACGATTTACGAAATTCCACAGGCGCAAGCCGCCGACTTTGAGCGAGATATCCTGCGCCCGTTCTTCGGCATTGGGATAACAGATTTTCCCGACTTGTGGCGAGAAAATCCTTTGCCGTTCGACGAGCCGCCGCCGAAGATTTTTCCGCTCAATCAAATTCTTTATGGAACTCCGGGCACAGGCAAAACTTATATGACGCGAGCCTACGCCGTGGCTGTCTGCAGAAACCAACCGCTTGGCGACGTGCAAACCATTTCCGCCAACTACGAGGCGATTAAGCGCGACTTCAATCAGCTCCGCGCCGACGGGCGCATTGCCTTCGTGACGTTCCATCAAAGCTACGGCTACGAAGAATTCATCGAGGGCATTAAGCCGACCGTCACGAGCGGCAACATTGCCTACGAAGTCAAGGCGGGCGTCTTCAAGAAATTTTGCGACGAGACGCGTTATGAATCGGGCAATGTCGTTTTCATAATCGACGAGATAAATCGCGGGAACATATCAAAAATTTTCGGCGAGCTGATAACACTGATTGAAGACGACAAGCGCAACGAACTTTCCGTGACGTTGCCCTATTCTCAAGACGAATTCAGCATCCCGCGCAACGTTTACATCTTGGGCACGATGAACACCGCCGACCGCTCAATCGCCTTGCTGGACAGTGCATTGCGCCGCCGCTTCGACTTTATCGAAATGATGCCGCGCCCCGACCTTTTGCCCGCCGACGTCGAAGGCGTCAACCTTCAAGCCGTGCTAAAGGAACTCAACGCGCGAATCGAAATGCTCCTCGACCGCGAACACACCATAGGGCACGCCTACCTTATCGGCTGCAAGTCAATCGCCGCCGTTGCCAAAGTTTTCCGCAACAAGATTATTCCGCTGTTGCAAGAATATTTTTTCGACGACTACGAACAAATTCAACAGGTGCTGGGCGATAAGATTGTCAGCCTCAATCCCTACCGAATCAATCACGACGCCCTAAACGACGCCGCAACTTACACGCTATGATAACGATACGCGAATACGAAAAAATTTTTCCCGCCGATTGTCCCTGCTTCGACGAGCTTAGCAAGTTCGCCGTGGCAGGCGATTTTTTAAGCTTGGGTTGGCAACGCGACGGCGGCGCATACGTTCAAGCAAAAAATTACGTCGGCGTGATTCGCTTGCCGAGCGGCTGGCAGATTGAAATTCTGCCGAAGATTTACGCTTGCGACGACGTTGGCAACCTGCGCGGGCTGGTCGTCGATATGTTGCGCAGTCTGGACGAGTTCGCCGGCAAAACTTTCCTCAACGCCGACTTGGACACGGCGCGCCTCAACCTCTACGAAATTTTTGTCCGCGCCTACTTGGAAATGGTTTTCGACCTCGTCAAGCGCGGGCTCAAGGCGTCATACGTTTTGCGCGAAGACAATCTGAATTTTTTCAAGGGCAAGCTCTTGGTAAGCGAAACCCTCCGCCGCAACTTTGCTCATCGCGAAAAATTTTTCGTTGCCTTCGACGAATACGGCTTCGACTGCCCCGAACACCGCTTGATTAAGGCGACGCTCCTTAAGCTCCTGCGCGGCAACGTCGACAGAAAAAAGTTTCGCCTCGCGAACAGATTGCTTGCCGTGTTCGATTCGATTAAGGTGTCGGCCGATTATCGGAAAGATTTTGCGGCGACCGCTGTCGACAAACAAAATCGCGCTTACAACGTCGTGATGGCGTGGACGAAAATTTTCCTCGCCGACAAAAGCTTTACGGTCTTCGCGGGCAAGTCAGACGCCGTGGCGTTGCTTTTCCCTATGGAAAGGCTGTTTGAGGCTTACGTGGCGCATCACGCCCGAAAAAATTTTTCCGACCGCTTTACCGTCAAGATTCAAGTTGCGGAAAAATTTCTCTTCGACACGCCGCGCAGATTCGCACTCAAGCCCGACATTCTCCTAAGCGACGACGAAACGATTATCCTCGACACAAAGTGGAAGTCCGCGCCCACGGCGGACGATATGTATCAAATGTTCGCCTACGCCACGCGCTACGCCGCGAAGAAAGTTTTCCTGCTTTGCCCGCGCAGTGCCGACGAAAATATTTCCTACCGCTCGGACGACGGGCTTGTCGTGACGGTTTTTCACGTCGACCTGCTTGATACGGGCGCAAGCTTAAAAAAACTTTTTTTGACATGACAGGCATGACTTTAAAGTTGGCGCGCAGGAGACAATCCCGAATGCGTTTATTCCGTCACAGTTTTCAACGGCGAGCCTTTCGTCGACGACTTGGTCAACGCAAAAATTTTCCTCGACGGCAAATCAATCGCCGAGGGCGAGGCGGATATTGACGTAGAATTTTATACGTGACGGTAATTGTACCTGAGTCTGTCCGCGCGGCGGGCTTTGCAGGCGAGTCTTCGTGGGAATGGTGTTTTGACGGCTTGCCGCTCAATTCTACTGTTGCCGTCACAACGAATTGCCTCGGACGCGACCGCGAAACTCACAGGCTTTTTGTCGGCGGGATAAATGCCATGGTCAAAAAAATTCACCCGACTGCCATTGTCGTTTGCGGCAAAGTCCCCGCTTGGCTCCCGAAAAGGCATCCTGACATTCAAATCGTTCACATTCCGAGTTACAGCGAGATGTGGCATGCGCGGGCAAAAAGAAAATTAAAGGGCGGTTACGGCGGCGAAAGCGGCAAAGCTCGACGGGAAAAAGACGGTTGCTATTACGACAGCAGTGTTGACAAGGTAACTGACCACAACGCCATCATTGCGGCAGAATATTACATCGATTTTGGTAGTATCCAGGCAAATTAAGCATGCGAACAGGCAAATTGAATCGGAACACTCAAAATATCCCGAAGACAAACGGTTGCCCGCAAAAATTGTCCTCATATCCTTTCATGCCGACTTGGAAGTTGGTTTCCGTGTCATTTCTAAAGGTTATCAAGAGGCAAAACGTAAAAATCACGTTCATTTTCCTGTTGAATTTTGGTTTAACGGCGAATCCAGCATGGAAATTCGTGTTTTAGAATAGGGGGATTTGTTATGGCTGTTTTTGGGTGCCATTTTTGCGGAGAAAGGCTTTACTATCACGGTGAACCGGAAGGTGATGTGCCCGTTGAACATTATTTTTGTACGTTAGACAAATGGCACGAACTTGAGGCGGAAAATTTGACCGCTGACTGGTTGGAAATGGAGCACGAAGAATCTTTCTTATACGCTTGGCGGTGTTGGCGGTGCGGCTCGTTCTTGTTTTCTGCTGATTATATTCATTTTATCGGAACTTACACGCCCAAAGATGAATTTTCTTCCGAGCCAATGAAGGAGCCGTTTGAATTCGGCCCTTTCTGGAACGATTTTCAGTGGTTTGACATAACCGAGAACAGTACGCCCGCGTCCGAAGTCCTTACAAGGTATCCCGACAATCTCTGGTTCGCGAAAAACGATGACGAGTTGCGCTTTTACGCCGACGAGGCGCGCACAAATTGCGTCGCGCAGTTCAGACGGCTCAAGGTTGTTCTTCCAATCACTGTGCAGACAATGTCGCTTAAATCTTTCAAGAAAATGCTTGCCTCTTGGGATGATATACAATTTCGTTACCACAGCAAATATTATAATTACAACTTCATGCGCGAAGACGACGGCATCAATATTTATCGCGGCTTAGGTAATGAGCAAATCGTCTATCACGCCGCGACCTTTGACGTCGACGAAATTATCAACGCGCCAATTTTTCCCGACGGCAAGTCAATCGTCGAGGCTCAAGCCGAAATTGAATTGTGATTAAGCCTGTCCGCACGGCGGCCGCTTTAAAAGCGGCGGAATAGATAACGCGTTGACAACGTTCGATAACTTCAGCCAGTCGCCGCGCCTCTGCGCGAAAATTTAAATCCGTCAACGAGGCGGTTTTTTTATTGTCCAAAATCTTGTCCCTAATC
Source organism: uncultured Selenomonadales bacterium (assembly GCA_946407095.1). GTDB lineage: Bacteria > Bacillota > Negativicutes > Selenomonadales > Selenomonadaceae > Quinella. Next base: position 14,796 of record CAMJMR010000022.1, read on the forward strand.
CCTTGTCCCTTGTCCCTTTAACTGCTATCATTGCGCCGAGGTGATTGGTATGAAGAAGGACGAGATAAAAATCGCGTGCGAGAATCGGAAGGCGCGTCACGATTATTTTATTCACGAGACTTACGAGGCGGGCATCGAACTCAAAGGCACGGAAGTCAAAAGCTTGCGGGCGGGCAAGGCGAATCTTCGCGACAGCTACGCCGAAGTCAAGGACGGCGAAATTTTCGTCGAACACATGCACATAAGCCCATATGAGCAGGGAAATATTTTTAATCACGAGCCCTTGAGACGACGCCGCTTACTCTTGCACAAGCGAGAAATTTTAAAACTCTTCGGGCAGACGCGCGAAAAAGGTTTCACGCTGATTCCGCTGAAGGTCTACTTCAAAAAAGGTCGGGCGAAAATGGAATTGGCATTGGCGAGCGGCAAGCACAACTACGACAAACGCGCCGCCCTCCACGAAAAATCTGCCAAGCGAGACATCGAACGGGCACTCAAGGAGCGGTCGAAGTGATTAGAAAAATTTTCGCCGCCGTGATTCTTACGGCAATGCTTTTCTTCGCGCGGGAAGCCGCCGCCTACGAAGGCATCACTTATCAAGCGAACGTCGAAGGGCTGGGCTGGATGCAACCCGTCAAGGACGGCGAGATTGTCGGCACCACCGGGCAAGCGCGGCGCATGGAGGCTTTGATTATCGAATTCGACGGCGGCATAAAATATCGCGCACACGTTCAGAATGTCGGTTGGCAAAAGTGGAGCTACGCGGGCGAGGCAACGGGCACCGTCGGCAAGAATCTGCGCATGGAGGCCGTTCAGATTGAATTGGTCGGCAGGACGGCGCAATACTTCAACGTCTACTATCGGGCGCACGTCGAGAATATCGGTTGGCTGGGCTGGGCTAAAAACGGCGAACCTGCCGGCACGGCGGGCGCAGGCTTGCGGCTGGAGGCTCTGCAGATTTTGCTGGTCGATAAGGAAGACACTTTCGAGACGGGCGGCGATAAGGCTGCTTTCTATCAAAAAGTCGTGAACGCGCCGCAGGTTTGACATGGACATTTTAAAACGTTACGACGAGGCTCTGACGCTCTACAAGGCGCGGAAGTTCAAAGCGGCATTGGCGATAGTCGACGAGCTGAAAACCGCCGCGCCCGATTGGAAAAAGTCATTCCTGCTGGAGGCTTACATTCGCCGCGAACAAGAAGAATTCATCAAGGAATTCGACGCGCTGACGAAACTTTTGCCGCGCTTCAAGCTCACTTCGCCCGAAGAAAAAAAATTGGCGGCCGATGCGCTAAGCTTGTTCGGCTCTGTCAATCGCGTCTTAGGCAACGTCGAGGATTCGGTCGAAAGCTTCAAGCTGTCGGCACTGTTCGAGCGCGATAAAGTCAAGACCTGCGCGGAGATAAGCAATGCGCTTTTCGCGGCGAACAGTTCGGAAAAATTTTCCGCCGCCGATTTCCGAGCCCTTTACGCCGAGTACAAAAAATATTCCGCCGACATCAAGCCCTACCCGCGAAAGTTCTACGCGCATGACAGAATTCGCGTGGGCTTTTTGTCGTCCGATTTTCAATGGCACGTCGTCATGGCGTGGAGTTGGGCTCTGCTGACCGAGCTTGACCGAAAAAAATTCGCCGTCTACTGCTATTCGAGCGTCGAGACGCCCGACAAAGTCACGAAACATTTTCAATCGACGGCTGACGTTTGGCGCGATATTCTCAAGCTGAACGACGCCAAGGCCGCCGAGCTGATTCGCGAGGACGAAATTGACATCCTGTTCGATTTGGCGGGGCACACTTCGGGCAATCGCCTGCGCGTCGCGGCGTATCGCCCTGCCTCCGTGCAAGTGTCGGGTATCGGCTACATGAACAGCACCGGGCTTGACGCCATGGATTATTTCCTGTCGGACGTGCATTGCGCGGGCAAGTCGTCGCCCTACTTCACCGAAAAGCTTATCCTGTTGCCGAGCAGCCACATTTGCTACGAGCCGCCCACCAAGCTTGAGCCTGCCGCCGAGCCGCCTTGCCTGTCGAAAGGTTACGTGACATTCGGCAGCTTTAATCAGTTCGGCAAGGTTACCGATTCGATTTTGCGGGCGTGGAAAAAAATTCTTGACGCCGTGCCCGCGAGCCGTTTGATTCTCAAGCACAGCATTTTCAATCGCGCGGAGGGCAAAGCGTTCGTCGGCGAGCGGCTGAAACATTTCGGCTTCGACGCGGCGCGGGTCGAAATGCGCGGCTACACGGCGAATCATCTTGCCGAATACGCGGACGTTGACATCGCGCTGGACACTTTTCCGTACACTGGCGGAGTCACGACGTGCGAGGCGTTGTATATGGGCGTGCCCGTCGTTAGTCTTTACGGCGAACGTCACGGGACGCGCTTCGGCTTGAGCCTTTTGGCTAACGTCGGGCTTGAGGAGTTGGCAGTTGATTCTTACGAGGCTTACATTGAGCGGGCGATTGACTTGGCGGGCGATTGGGAACTGCTTGCCGTGCTAAGGAAAAATCTGCGCGGCATGATGAGACGTTCGCCGCTGATGGATTCGGCAAGCTACGTTCGCGCCGTCGAGGAGGCTTTCGTCGCAATCCTCGCACAAAGGGAGGAACTTTCATGAGGACTTTAAAATTTTTCGCGTTGGTGTTGCTGATTGTCGTCGCCGCGCAGGGCAGAGCTTTCGCCGCCATGCCCGAAATATCGGCGGGCGAAATGTACTTTGACATTTTCAAGGGCGTTTACGTTTTGAAAGGCAATGTGCACGTCGCGGCGGACAATCACGGCTTCAAGGCGAAGATAACGGCGGACGAGGCTCAAGTCAGCGTCACCAAGCAAAAATGTTGGGCGTCGGGGCACGTGAAGTTGACGCAGGAAAGCATCACGTTCAGCTGCGATAAGGCCTACCTGCAATGGCAAACGCGCACAGCCGAAGTCACGGGCGCGGTCAAGTTCGCCAACAAAAAAAGCGTCGCGATAACATCGGACACTGCGGTTTTCAATTGGCAAGACAAGATTGTCGACTTCTACGGCAAAGTCACGGTCAAGGCTGAAAAGAAACTCAAGTTCGCCGAAGGCGTCAAGCTCGACGGCAAAAACTATCAGCACGTCCGCTACAACGTCGTCGAAGACACAATCCTTGCGCTCGATAAAGATTTCGACGCGCCAGAAATTAAAATCCCCGCCGTTGAGGAAGAGTGACAGCCTCCGCCGAATCAAAAAGCCCCTCCGATATGGAAGGGCTTAATTTTTTTGCGGAAGTGTCAAGCGGCGGCGTTCGTCGAAAGATTGTAGTAGACGCCGCGTTGAGCCATAAGATATTCGTGGGTGCCTTCCTCGGTTATGTTGCCGTGTTCAAGGACAAGAATTCTGTTTGAGGCGCGGACGGTCTGCAGGCGGTGCGCAACGGTTATGGTCGTGCGGTTTTCGGACAGCTTTTGCATGGCGCGCTGGATTTGCCGCTCGGTCTCGTTGTCAAGGGCACTGGTCGCCTCGTCCAGGATTAAAATTTTCGGATTGCGCAGGAACATGCGGGCGATGGCAATACGTTGTTTCTGTCCACCGCTCAGCTTGACGCCGCGCTCGCCTATGAAGGTGTCGTAGCCGTTCGGAAGCGCGCTTATGAAGTCGTGCGCCTCGGCAAGTTTCGCCGCCTCGAAAATTTCCTCGTCGGTAGCGTCTTCGCGCCCGTAAGCAATGTTATCGCGGACGCTCGCGCTGAAAAGGAACGTGTCTTGCTGAATCATTCCGACTTCGCGGCGGAGGCTGTCAGTCTTCACGGTTTTGATGTCGCGCCCGTTGATTGAAATTTTCCCGCCGTCAAGGTCGTACATTCCCAAAAGCAGCTCGCAAAGGGTGGTTTTGCCGCCGCCGGTCATGCCGACTATCCCGACGTGTTCGCCCGCCGCTATGCTAAGGTTGAAGTCGCGGAAAATCGGCGCGTTGCCCTCGTAGCCGAAATTCACGTGCGAAAATTCGACTTCGGCCGCGCCCTCCAATTCGGCCACGCGTTCGGCGGAAAGTTCGCTTGACTCGGGCAGACTCATCATTTCGCGATAACGTTCGACGCCCGCCATGCCGCGCTGATAAACTTCCGTCAACATCATCAGCTGAAAGACGGGGCGCATGCAAAGCATCATGTACAGCAGGAAGGCAACCAGGTCGCTGATTGACATCAGCCCGAAACTTATCAGCGCGCCGCCGAGGACGATTATCGTCAAGTTCATGACGTTGGAAAAAAAATTTATGCCGCCGTGGAGCTTGCCGACCGTGCGGAAGGAATTTTCTTGCACCGACAAAAGATTTTCGCCTGCGCGGAGCATTTTGCCGAGTTCCTTGTCTTCGCAGCTGAAAATCTTCACGAGGCGAATTCCTTGCAGGCTTTCCGATATTTGCCCGCTTAAATCGCCCGTATTTTCGCGCGCCCGCATGAACATGCGCTTCATGTCCATGTTGAGCTTGAACGTCGACAAAGTTTTGAGCAGCAACAGCGCAGTCACGATTGCGGCGAGTTGCCAGTTGAGGTAGAACAGCAACGCGACCGAGCCGAGCAAAGTTATCGAACAGGTTATGAACAGGTGAGGGATTGCGAACATGAGCCCGCCGACTTCCGAAATGTCATTGACGAGCCGCGACAGCAGTTGTCCGCTCTGCGCGTTGTCGTAGAAGGAATAGCCCATCCTCAACATGTGGCGGAAAAGTTTTTCGCGCATGGTGAATTCGATTTTCGCGCCCATGCCGCGCCCGACGACTTCGACTTTGTAGTTGAGCCAGTAATTGGCGGCGTAGATGACCAACAGCGCGCCAGCCGTCAAAATCATTTCGGACGATATGCCGTGCGGCAAAAGTTCATCCATGACGCGCCGAATCAGCATCGGCGACAGCAGTCCGAGACCCGCGCAGATTAGCGAGCCGATTACCACGAACGAAAACGCTTTCTTGTGCGCCGCGTAGCTTTCCGCGAAAAAGTTCAGTCTGTCCTTGACCATCGAAAAAATCCCTCCCGCCTGTTCAATGCGTAATGCGTAATGCGCAATGACGACGTTAAACGTAAAAGTCTTCTTCCGTGTTTTCCCTTTGGATTTGCTCTTCCAGCCGTTTGGAAATTTTTTCCAGCGACTTTGCAAGTTCGGCGCGCTCCTTCGCGTTGAGGTCGACGAACAGCTCTTCATACTCCGGCTTCTGCAAGTGGAAGGTTTCGCCCTTTTCGGTCAGTTCCACAATCAGCGCGCGTTTGTCCGTCTGCGAATGATACCGCTTGATGTAGCCGTGCGCTTCGAGCTTCTGCAACAGCTCACCCAAGGATTGCGGGCGAATGTCCAAGTTTATGCCGAGTTCCTTCTGCTTAATGCAACGAATTTGCCGCAACGCCGACAAGATACGCCCTTGCCCCTGTCGCGGGTCGAGCCCTCCGAAATTTTTCCCGTACCACGTCATGTGATAGCGGTGCATTAGGTGATACGCGTCCAAATACGTTTCAATCAAATTTTTCTGCTCTGCCATATCCAAGCCTCCTCAAAAAAATTTAAAGTACTATGCACCAAAATGATACACAGTACCTTAAAGCTCGTCAATATGGTTTGGAAGTTTTAACCGCAATTTTAAACGCGCCAAGCCGCCGTTAAGGGCTGAACTGAACTTTGAGCCGCTTTAAAAGCGGCGGAACAGCAAGCGCGCCGTGCCGTCCGTAAGTCAAACGTTATCGCCGCGCCGATACGAAATGCCTGCGCATTTCTAGTCTCACAACTTAAGCAACGTAAAGGCGAATAAATTCCTTGTCACATCATGATTGTATCAACACGCTCCAGCTGTCGTTAAGGGCTGAACTGAACTTTGACGGTCGTGCCCTTGTCGACGATTTCGCCCGCGCCGATGCTCTGACTGACCGCGAAGCCCGAACCTTCCGCCGCGAAGCCGATGCCCGCCTCGTTGGCAAGCCGTGCCGCCTCCCGAATGCTTTTGCCGTAGAAATTCGGGACGCGTGACGAATTGTCGGCAATGGGCGGCGGAATTTCTTCGGGCGCGGGTGTCGACGGCGCAACTTCCTTAGGCGTCTCTCTTTGCGGCATTCCTTGAATCGAAGCGTCACCTTCGCCAACATCCTCGTCCAATTCGTCGGCGTCTATGCTAAGCGGCGCGTCGCTGGGCTCAATCCTCAAGTAGCGGAAGACTTGCGAAAAAATTCGGCTCGCTACGGGCGCGGCGATTTGTCCGCCGTAAAAAGCTCCGTAGGGCTCGTCAATCACGACAAGCAACGCGATTTGCGGGCTCTCGACGGGCGCGAAGCCGCAAAACGACGCGATATACTTGCCGTCGGTGTAGCCCCAACCGTCCTCGTTGACTTTCTGCGCGGTGCCCGTCTTGCCGGCTATCCTGTAGCCGCGAACAGTAGCCTTGCGTCCGCCGCCCGTCGCCACGACTTGTTCAAGCAAGCCGACCAAAGTTTTATCTGTCGCGCTGTCAATCGTGCGCCTGACTTCCTCGACGTGCGTTTCGGAATACGTCGTGCCGTTCGCGTTCTTAATCGACTTGACGATATGCGGCTTGAGCAGAATGCCGTCGTTGGCAATGGCGCAAAAGGCCGTGATGAGTTGCAGCGGCGTGACGGCTATGCTTTGCCCGATAGCCATCGTCGCAATGTCGGAGTCAACCATTTCGTCGGGCGCGTACAGAATGCCGATTTCCTCGCCGGGAAGTTCAATGCCCGTCGGGTCGCCGAAGCCGAACAGCCTCGCGTAGCGAATGAGTTTTTCCGCGCCCAGCTCGTAGCCGAAAATGGCGAAGCCCGTGTTCAACGACTGCTTAACCACGTCGGCGAACGTCACATAGCCGAAGCTCGCGCCGTTCCAGTTCTGAATCTCTTTGCCCGAAAACATGACCTTGCCAGGGTCGGCGAAGGGCTGATTGGGTGCAACAATGCCCTCCTGCAACAACGCGCCCGCCACTACCGCCTTGAACGTCGAACCTGGCTCGTAAATGTAGGACACCGCGCGATTTTTCCAAACTTCGGGGTCGTAGTCCCAAAAGCGATTGGGATTGTAGCTCGGACGATTAGCCATCGCCAAAATCTCGCCCGTGCGCGGATCCATTGCCACACACGTTATCGCAAGCGGGCTGTTCTCCGCCATAGCGCGGTCAAGCTCCTGTTCGACGATAAACTGAATCGCGCTGTCAATCGTCAGCTGAATCGTCTTGCACCTGTCGCCCTGGTAGCCGTGTTGAGAAAAAATCGACTCCAGAATCGGTCTGTCCTGCGTGTCGGCGTAGATGAACGACTCGGTGACTTCGCCCTTGATGTACTTGTCCAAAGCCTGTTCGATGCCGTCAAGCCCCTTGTCGTCGGTGCCCACGAAGCCCAAAACATTGGCGGCAAGCACGTCGTTGGGATAGTAGCGTTTCGCCTCGTCGCGGAAGCCCAAGCAGACGGCGTAACCCTTTTCGCGAATCAGCACGCGAATCGCCTCGTATTCCGACTGCTCAAGCCGCCGCTTAACCCAAGAGAAGCCGCCGCCGACCGCGATATCTTCCAAGATGTCAGCCTCGGTCTTGCCGACAAGCGGTGCCAAGTCCTTCGCCAACTGCGCGGGGTTTTCGACGTGATTGGGGTCGACGAACAGCGATTTGGTCATGGTGCTAACCGCCAATTCGCGCCCGTTCCTGTCGACAATCGCGCCGCGCGGTGATTGAACGGAATAATCGTGCCCGACTTGCCAACGCATCCTTTCGGCAAGCTCACTGCCTTGAACGAGTTGCAGCCAGCCGTAGCGGAAGACGACCACGCCCATCAGCCCAAGCAAAACCATTACCAGCCGCGTGATTCGCCCTTGAACAAATGCGCGGTCCTTTTTCATTTAGCAAGCGTCCCTGCCGCCAATATCGCGGTGACGATTGCGCAAACTCCGGAATTCCACACTGTCTCTGCCAGCTCCTTAAATCCTGCCAAGCTTCTTGCCGAGCCTTGACTTGCGCTCAACGTGTCGATTACCTTCCCTGCGAAAGCGAACACGTCCACGCCGAGCGATAATAACCAAAACACCGCTATCATTACCGCCACGACTTTCACGCCCGTTTCCGACGAAAAATTTATCACTGCCGCGCAGGTCAGCTTGAATGCGATAAACGCCGTCGCTATCGTGATGAAGTTCGACCAATCGCGCGGGTTCGGGATGAGGAATTGAAAGATTATCAGCAACAAAATCGTCGACGCAGCGTATGACAAAAGCCCTGCCGGTATGCCTACTGCTTCGCGCATGAAGAATCACCTTAAACTTTCGTTGCGTTGCGAGGGTTTGTTGGCAGTTTTTAACTAACTTTCTTTGACCGGGCAAAGAAAGTAGCAAAGAAACCCGCCACTACGCGTGGGGCGGATATCAATCGTGGACGAAGTGTCCGCGCTACCCGAAGCCGTGTGTGCGCCGCTACTTCGCATCACGCTCAGTACGCGGCGCGGCCGCCGTCCTTGGCGGCCTCGTCCCCTGCAACGTCTTCGTTATTTTACCAACAGTCCCTAATTGGCTGCTCTCGTTGCGTTTTGGAGGAGCGTGTCTTTGAGCCGCCCTTCAATCGCAAGAAGTTCTTTTTCGGCGGCTTGACGTTTCTGCCGTCCTTCCTGCTGAATGCGCAACGTCTCTTGAATCGTCGAAATTAAATCCTCGTTGACTTTCTTGACGGTGTCGATGTCGACGATGCCGCGCTCGTTCGCCTTCGCCGTGTCGATTGAGTTTTGCTTGAGCATTTCGGCGTTGCGGCGGAGGAGGTCGTTGGTGGCGTCGCTTACCATGCGCTGAAGTTCAATCGTCTCTTTCTGGCGCGATAAGCCCAACGCAATGACCAGCTGATTTTTCCAGAGCGGAATGGTGTGGTAAATGGCGGATTGCACGCGGTCGATTAGGACGCGGTCGTTGTTCTGAATCAAACGGATTTGCGGCGCGGTTTGAATCGCCAACGTCTTGCTTAGCTTGAGGTCGTGAATTTTTTTCTCGAAGCGGTCGACGCTTTGTTCAAAGTCGCTGACGACTTGCACGGCCATAGGGTCGCCCGACGCCGTCGCCTGTTCGCGAAGCTTGGGCAGTGTCACGTTGCGAATCTCGTCAAGCTTTTCCTCCCCGGCGCGAATGTACAGCTGCAACTGCTTGAAGTACTCAAGATTTTTCTGATAGAGCGTGTCGAACATGACGACATCCTCCATCATTTTGACTTTGGAATTTTCGAGCCCCGCTTGAATCTTTTCGACTTGCACCGACAGCTTGTCGTAGCTTTGCATGACATCTTCGGCCTTGTTGACGAGCTTGCCGACAATCGGGATGTTGCTTAGGAAGCCGCCGCTTTTCTTTGTCACGTCGAAGCCCTTGACTTTGCCGACGAGCTCATTGAGCAGGACGCCGACTTCGCCTGCGTCCTTGGCGCGCACCTTGGCGAGAATGCTGTCCGAGAATTGCGCGATTTCCTTTTGCGCGGGCGAGCCGAAACTTAACGGCGTGCTTGAGTCCATTAAGTCGATGCCGTCCTTGATTGAGTTGACTTTGGCGAGTTCTTCGGGCGAAAGCGTTTCGATTTGTTGAGTGACTTTCGCGATTTCCTTTTCGGGTTCGACGGGCTTGTCGTCCTTGGCGGGCTCCGAGGCGGCCGCCTTCTTTTTGGCCATCAAGTCTGCAAGGTTTATGTCTGCCATTTAAATGAGCTCCTTTCGTTTCAAGGTTGCGAGTTAGCGGCGATTACGCTTGTCGCGTTTCCCGCGTCCCTTGTCCCTCACGTATTGGTCGTAAAAATCTTCGACGGGCATGAACAGGTAGCGAATGCCTTCAACGAGACTTATCCACATGGGCAAGGTCGTCCAGCTTAGCAGGAAGTAAATCACGCCCTGAAGAGTTTTGCCTTGATAAAATTTGTGCGCGCCGAACGAGCCGAGGAAAATCGCCAACGCGGATTGAATGAGTTTGGTCTGAACGATTTGCGGGCGGTCTTCTTCGGGGAAGGGCGGCAGTTCTTCCGGATGAGCGTCGACTTCGCCGCGCCGCCTGCGCTGAATGCCTTGCGGGAAAAATTTCCGCGGCGGCTCCGATTCAATCGGTCTGTCGAGCAAATCGGTATCGATTCGGACGTTGCCGTATTCGTCGACTTGCCCCACGTCAATCGTTTTGGTCTTGATGCCTTCGGCGTTGAGCTGTTGCTCCATGACTTTGAGTTCGGCGTCGGCGGAAATGATTTGGTCGTTTAGGATGTGTTCAAACTGGTCTTGATAGGCTTCGTCGAGCGCGTTGAGCATTTGTTTCATGCGCGTCTTCAAGTCCTGAACTTTATCCGTCGACAGCTCCGTGTCTTCCAGCTCCCGATATTGCTTGACGATTTTGACGGCGCGGTCTTGATAGTAGTCAATGAACTTGTACGCCAGCGCGATTCGTTCGGGATTTTTTTCCAGGTGGTTCAAAAGATTTTTCGCTGTCCGTTGCAAGCGGCGCAGTTGCGTCGAAAGTTCGCGGTCGGTGATGATTGTCCGCGCCTCCTCCAAGTAGTTATAATCTGCGGTCGCCTTGTCGAAGTTTTCTTGTAAGTATTGAGCCCTTTCCGCCTCCAGCTCCGTCAAATCCAGTTGCGGCGTCCGATTTTTTTTCCAATCCCAAAAAGCTTTGCCGCCGAATATCACTCCCGTCGTCATCAAAATCACTATCAGATAGTTTAGCACGTCGTCCAAAGCTTGCACCTCCCGCCGAGTAAAAATTTTCCGCGCAGATTGTACCATAAATATTTCAGGCTTGCACGATTTTTTAATGCGCAATGCGCAATGTTACGGTGCAAAAAAAATCCCCCGCGCAGATTCGCAGGAGATTGATTCGCAGGGAATTTTTTATTTGCCCGAAGACAACGATTCAGTTATTGACGATAAAGCTTATTCCGCTTTCAAAGGTTTCGCCGACGCCGAGGCAGTGAATGCCTTCCTTGTCCTTTAGGTCGCCGGTAAAGTCGTCGTAGTCGGCGTGCCCGTGCCAAGGCTCAATGCAGACGAACGGCGCACCGCCCTGCGCGGGCGTCCAGATGCCCCAATACGGGAAGCCTTTGGCGCGAATGGTCAACGACTTGTGGCTTTTGCGCGAGCAGACGGAAATTTCGTCGGACTTGAGGTCGTCGAAGACAAGCGCGTCGCCCTTGAACATTTCGTAGTTCAAATCCAACTCCGTGCCGTCAAGCGTGGGAATCCGTTCGCGGAGCAGGGTGCCGTCGGCCGTCAGCGGGAGGCGCGAAGATTTTTCGGGCTTGTTGAACTTCAAGTAGCAGTCGGTGAAATTTTCTCTGTAGGCAATCGGACAGCAAATCGCGGGGTGCGCGCCGATTGAAAAGTAAATCGGCTTGTCGTCGACGTTGATAACCTTCCACATGAATTTGAGCTCGTTGCCGACAAGCTCGAACGAAATTTCCATGCGGAACCTGTAAGGGTAAACCTTGAGCGTCACGGCATTGGCCTCCAACGCGAAGGTCAAGGCATTGGCGGTAGCGTCGACAAGCCAGAAATTACTTGTGCGGGCAAAGCCGTGTTGCGGCAGGTAGAATTCTTCACCCTCGGCGCGATATTTGCCGTCGACGAGTTTGCCGACAATCGGGAAGAGAATCGGCGAAGAGTACTTCCACCAAGTCGGGTTGCTGTCGAAAAGGTATTCGGTGCCGTCGTTGAGGGCGGTTAGCGATTTGAGTTCCGCGCCGCGCTCGGCAACCGCGATTTTGAGCACGTCGTTTTGAATCTTGTGAAGCATTGCAATTCCTCCCCGTCAATCGAAAATTTCATACGCGCCGAAGAAAATCGGAATTTCGCGCGCCGCGCTTGCCTCGCTGTCGGAGGCGTGCACGGCGTTTTTGGTTTTGTCCTCGGCGTAGAGTTTGCGAATCGTGCCGTCGGCAGCCTCGGCAGGATTGGTCGCGCCGTTGAGCTCGCGGACTTTTTTAATCACGTCGTCGCCCGCCAAGACCACAGCCATAATCGGCGCACTCGTCATGAAGTCAACCAGCGCGGGATAATACGAACGTCCGATGTGTTCGGCGTAGTGTTTCGCGGCAAGAGCGGGCGTCATGCGCATGACTTTCGCCGCCAAGATTTTGAAGCCCGCCTCCTCATAAAGCTTGAGAATCGCGCCCGCGTGACCTTTGCCGAACGCGTCGGGCTTGATGAGCACCAAAGTTTTTTCCATAAAGTTTTCTCCTTAATAAAATTTATAAATGTCTTCCGCAGAGTTTATTCCGTAGTCGCTAAGTTTGACGGCGCGGGTAAAATTTCCTGTCTTGCGCCGGTACCAATTCATGACCGCGTTCATGGTCGGCGAATTCAATTTCAGTGTCTCGGCGAACTGCAAGAGAAGGTCCAGGCCGAATTCAAAATCACACTTGAAATATCTGTTGTCGAAGTCGGGACGCCAACCGTCGGCAGTCTGTTTCATCGGCGAAAGAATTTTGCTTAAGGACGGAATGCCCCGCAACTTTTTCGTCAAGGCGGGAACGGTGTCGCTCTCGTAGTGAACTTTCAGCGAAACCACGTCGCTCAAGTCAAATTCAGGCAACGCCCGACAAATCGCTTGAACTTCGTCGTCAAGCTTGAATAAAGTGTCGGAGGCCTCGTCATTCCACGCCGCGTAGAAAGGCTCGTTGTGCTCGAAAGCCGAATCCGACTGCCCGAACATGGCGTAAAGCCTTGACGTGTGCAGGACGGGATTTGACGGCGTCAACGTTATCGACAAATAATTTCCCGAAGCCGCGCAGGGAACGACGAAAAGTTTTTCCATATCGCGAACGACCGCCGCAACTTCCTTGCCGCGAAACGCCGCCAAGCTTATCGACGACTTTCGCTCAAACCAAACGCTTTTGCCGTACTGCTTGAGGCGGGCGATATAAGGCACGCGCTTGAAGCCGAAAAGCTCCGCGCCGCGTTTCAAAAGCGGTTGCAGTAAAAATTCTGCGCCGCCGAAGCCCGGAATCATTACGAGTTTCGTTTTGTCGTCGACGAAGGGCGCAACTCTATCCGCGAAGGCGGCTTGAACATGCGACGGCAACGTCACGAAAACATAATCGACGGAATCAAACGCCTCCGCTGCTTCTGACGTTACCAAATTCAAATCGGCGTTAAATTCCTGCGCGGGCTCCCCATAATTGCTGACCGACGCAAAAATTTTTCTTTGCCAATCTTGCGGGCGTGAAGTCAAGACGTTGACCGAATGATTTTTCGCGGCGAAGTCGACAGCCATAGCCGTGCCGAGGTTTCCGCCGCCGACAATGCAAATCTTCACGCCGACAGCTCCTTTCTCAGCGCGGCAAGCAATTTGTCGTTATCCTCTGCCGCCCGCACGGCAAGGCGCAGATAATTCTTGCCCGAAACTTTTGCCGACAAGTCTTTGACGAAAATGTTGTGACCGATTAAAAGCCGCTTGCAGAGTTCCTTGGACGAAATTTTTCCGACAAGTTCAACCATGATGAAATTCGCTTGAGACGGCACGACGCGCACGCCCGAAATTTTTTCCAGCTCGGCGGCAAAACGTTTGCGTTCTTCGCGGAGGCGGCGGAGCGATTCGGCATAGGCGCGCTTGTACTTTTCAAAAATCTGCATATAGAATTCGGCGAACGAATTGATATTCCAAATGGCAACGTCCTTTTTCAGCGCGGCGATAAGATTTTCGTCGCCCGACGCCAAAACGCCCAAGCGCAATCCGCCGATGCCGTGAGACTTCGACAGGCTCTTCATTACGCAAAGATGTTTGTTCGCGCTCAAAATTTTTTTCTCAATCAGCGTCGCGTCCTCGTCGGCGAAGTCTGCAAAGCTCTCGTCGACAATCAGCCGAATATTTTTTTCCGCCGCCCAATTAATCAGCCGAATCAGCTCAAGTTTCGGAATGAAGTTGCCCGAAGGATTGTCGGGGTTGACGACGACCAGCACGCTTATCTCTTGCTCGCCGAAGAAATTTATCAGCTCGGCGGCAGTGTAGGAAAAATTTTCGTTCGACGGCGCGAAGTAAATCGATTCGGCTTTGTCGTAGCGGTTGGGATATTCCTCGAACGTCGGGCGCACGAAACCGATTTTGCCGGAAAGACGTTGCAAGAGATCTTTAATCAGCTCGGCGGCGCCGTTGCCGACCAAAATATTTTCTTCGTGAACGCCAAAATTTTTCGCCGCAAGCAAAGAGTTGACCCTCATGCCCGAAGGATATTGCGTCAAGAGTTTCGCGGCGTTGGCGGTAATTTCTTCGACAAGCCTCTGCGGCGGGAAGTAGGGATTAACCGAATAGCAAAAGTCAATCATCTTGGGATAACGCCAGTAGCCGCCGTAACGCCCTTGAATGCGCGCAAGCTTCTCGTCGGCGTCGGGCGCGAAAATCGATTCGGCGATGTCCAAATCTTGAATGTCGTCGATTTCGTACCAGTGCAGAGTCTTGCAAAATCCCCCCCCCCTACGCGTATGGTATCCAGCCGCTTGGCGCGAATCTCCGGCTCGTCAAGAATCATGATGACGCGCAGAACTTGTTCGTAATATTCGTTGTCGCCCAGGGCTGTTGAGTAGGCGTCGAGGAAGGGCACGTAAATGTTTTCCGAGAAATGCCGCCCGAATTTGTAAATGTTGACGGTCTTGTAGCAGTCGGCGGTGTCTTTGAAGTTGAAATCCTTGCCCGAAATGAACTTGTCGATTTTGTCGTCGGCGGTGATTTTTATGCAAGTGCCGTCCATCCAGCTTTCGTACTTGTCGACGAGCGCGAGCGTGTCACGCGGGTCGTTGAGCAGTTCCTCAAGCAAGCTGTCTTCAAAAATCAAATCGGACTCAAGCAAAAGCGTATCTTCCTTGCAAAGATAATCCTTCGCCAGAAACAGCGAGTAGATATTGTTCGTCTTGTCGTAAATGGGATTGTTGACGTATACAATCGGCGTTTGAATGTCGAGCGTGGCGATGTATTCAATCAGCTTTTGCCCTTGATAGCCGACGACGACAACAATGCGCGACAGGTGTTGCTTTTCGAGCTGATGAAGCATTCGGTCAATCAGCGTGACGCCGTTGACTTTGACCATGCATTTGGTATTGTCCTGCGTCAATTCTTTCAGTCGTTTGCCCATGCCCGCGGCGAGAATAATCGCTTGCATTTAATCGAGTCTCCTTTCCATGAAGCAATGATAGGTAAAGAGAGCGTTGCCGTAGCCTTCCAAGTCATTTTTCGTGAAGCGAATCGAAAGATTGTGACGGGCGGCGAAGTCCTCAAAGAACCTGCGCGGGTAAAAAAGTTTCGGCAAATCTTTGTAGCGTTCGTCGTAATCGGCTATCGTCTGCCGGCGGTGATTCATGTGGACTTCCTCAAGGTCTTTGTCGTAGGTGCCGAGCACGGCGACGGAGCGGCGGCTCTTTTGCAACATTTTTTCCAAGACGCGTTCGGCATAGTTGAAGTCGTTGAAGTAAGGAAAGACGCCGTTTGAAAAGACCGCGTCGTATTTTTTGTCGGTCGGCAATTCGTCCGCGCCCGCGCAGATAATTTCGCCGAGCTTGTCGGCAGGGATAACCTTTTTGGCAATGTCAATCAGCGTCGACGAATAATCGAGCCCGCCGACTTCAAAGCCGTCACGGGCGAAAAGGTAAAGATTCGCGCCCGCGCCGCAGCCGACTTCAAACACATTGCCAACCCCACGCACGGTCAATGCGGCCTTAGTGTTTTCTTATTGGCGAAGGAGCGATTCAACGGAAGGACCGTCGTTCACGTCGAAGCCGTCAATGCGCTTTAGTTCGACGAAGACAGCGCGATAATCCTGCGCGTCGACGTTGCCGAGAGTGTCCTTGCGGCTTTCCCAAATCTTTTTCCAGTTGTTCATAATTCAGCCTCCAATTCTTTTGACTTCGCGGCTTTAGGTTTTAGCACCCGAAATATTTTAACACGCTTTGTCCGCAGTGCCTAATTCCTTATCACAGATAATCCCAAGGGCTGACGGGCTCGCCGTTGACGCGAACTTCAAAGTGGCAGTGCGGCCCCGTCGAGTTGCCGGTTGAGCCGCAATAGGCGACGACTTGCCCTTGACTGACTTGCTGGCCGACGCCGACCGCCAAGCTTTCATTGTGGCCGTAAAGCGTGACGATGCCGCCGCCGTGGTCAATCATAATCGTGTTGCCGTAGCCGCCAATCCAACCCGCCTCAATCACGACGCCGCTTTGCGCCGCGCAGATGGGCAAGCCGTAATCGCCGCCGATGTCAAGCCCGCTGTGGAACCTTGCGCTGCCGAAGATGGGATGCGTGCGCCAACCGAATTCGGACGTTATCGGTCCGCTTAACGGCCAAGTCATGCTGCCGCCGTAGCTCTGCATGACGTAGCCGCCGCCGTCGTCTCCGAAGTCAACGACTTCCACATTGCCCGATTGAGCCGCCGCTTGCCGTTGAGCCTCCAGTTCCGCCTGCCGCCGAGCCGCTTCAGCCGCCTCCGCCTGCCGACGACGTTCCTCCTCCTTTTCCAAAATCAGCCGCTGAACTTCCGCGCTTGACGCCATCATTTCGTCGTACTGCCTGTCGTAAACGTCCTTGTCGTTTTGCATTAAGTCTATCAGTGCTTGTTGCTTTGCCGCCTTTTCGAGCTTTATGTCCTTGGCCTCCTCCGCCTTTGCCGCCAATTCCGTTTGAATGCGCTTGTCCGCTTCCAACTGCTTGCCGACTTCCTTAATCTGCGTCTGATAAGCCAAAACGTCCGCCACCAGCTCCGAATCGCGAATTATGACGCGCTTAAGCAAATCCATTCGCGTCAAGAAGTCTCCGAAGTCCTGCGCGCCGAACAGCACGTCCAGATAAGAAATTTGCCCGTTGATGTAGATGTCGCGCACTCGCTTTTCAAGGACGGCGTGCTTTTCGTTGAGTTCTTGAGTGACTTCGGCAAGCTTGGTTTCGTTCTCGCCGATGCGGTAAACGGTTTCGTCAAGGGCGACCTGTCGCTCTTCGTAGACGGCTGTGGCCTGCGCGGCGTCTTCGTCGAGTTGACGCTTGAACTCGGACACCGAATCGATTTTGCCCTGAATCAGCTCCGCCGCTTGGCGCGCACGTTCGGCCGCCTCCTCGTAGCTTGCCTTTTCCGATTCGAGCTGTTCAATTTCGTCGACCTCTTCGGCGTCGTCCTCGTCGTCGGCAAAAGCGGGCGAAGTCAGCAGAAAAGTTATCGTCGCCAACAATATCAAAAATTTTTTCAAAGCCAATCAAACCTCATTCCAAACTGACACGCCGCGAATTTTGAGGCCGTCATGGATGACGGCCGCCGGCAACAAAAACATGGAAGTTTTTTTGCCGGCACAAGCGGTTTCGGGTAGGCGCAACGTTTCGTCGACGACGGATTAACGCCCCTGCGAGGCGCCTTTTCTTTTTGCTACTTTTTCTTTGGGCGTGCAAAGAAAAAGTAGATTTAAACAAATAATTCTTTGAGACTTTTCTTGCGCGGGAAGAAAGGGCACTAAACCTCCATAAAGCGCTTGAGCGAAACCGTGCTGCCCAATATCCCGATAAAAATGCCCGCGCCGATTAGTGCTATCGTCAAGTAGTGCATGAACGGATATTGCTCAACCATCGGGAAAAACGTCAGCGATTCGTAGATTTTGTCAATCATCGCCGAATAGAAACTGCGCAGCGTCAATGCGCTCACGCCGCCGCCGATTGTGCCCAATGCCACGCCCTCCAATATGAACGGCCAGCGAATGAACCAATCGGTCGCGCCGACGTATTTCATAATCGCGATTTCCTTGCGCCGCGCGAAGACCGTCAAGCGGATCGTGTTCGAGATTATGAAGATCGTCGCGAAAAGCAACAGTGCCATCAAAATCACGCCGAACAGTCTCATAAGGTGCGTAAGCTCAAAAAGATTTTCCGCCACGTCCTGCCCGTATTTGACTTCGTCGACGCCGTAAAGGTCGGCGATAGCCGCAGCGGTTTTCTTGACATCGGCGGCAGATTTGACCGTCACGAGGAAGGCATTGGGCAAAGGATTCGCTTCGCCCAGCGCGTCCAAGATTTTTTTGTTTTCGCCGAGCCGTTCGCGCAAAATCTTCAAAGCCTGTTCGCGCGGCACGTATTCGATTGCCGAGACGCTCTTCAAGTCGCGAGTCATGCGTTCGATTTCCTTGCGCCCCTCTTCGGGCAAGTTGTCGTTTATGTAGACGGAAATTTGAACTTGACTTTCGAGCGAAGCCGCCATTTTGTTGATATTCATGACGAGAATCAAAAAGACGCCCAGCACGAACAGCGAGACCGCCACCGTGCCGATTGAGGCGAAAGTCATCCAGCGATTGCGTATCATCGAGACAAGCACTTCGCGGAAATAATATTCCACCGTTTGAATCTTCATTCAACCACTCCCAAAAGCTGATTCGATTGATTATAGCATAAAAAATATTTCGGCGTAAAAACCTTTGCAAGAAAAAACCCCGTCGGCTGCGGCGGGGAATGGCAAAATTTTTCGTCGAGCTTATAATCTTGGCGAAGGGAGGATTTTTTATGTCACTGGAACTTTTGAGCGCGGACATCACGCGGCTTGAAGTAGATGCGGTAGTCAACGCGGCGAACACGAATTTGTTGGCGGGCGGCGGAGTTTGCGGCGCGATTTTCAGAGCGGCAGGTCGTCAAGAACTTCAGGCGGCTTGCGATAAGCTTGCGCCGATTCAGACGGGCGAGGCCGTCATAACGCCGGGATTCAACTTGCCCGCGAAATTCATCATCCACACGGCGGGTCCGATTTGGTACGGCGGTCAGCGCGGCGAGGAAAATCTTTTGCGAGCCTGCTACACCAACAGCTTGCGCCTTGCCGCCGAACACGACTTGAAAAGCGTCGCCTTCCCGCTGATTTCGAGCGGCATTTACGGTTACCCGCCGCCCGCCGCGCTTGCCGTCGCCGTCAAAGCCATTAAAGACTTTCTAAGCGAACAAGACATTGCCGTTACCTTGACGGTCTTGGACAAGAAACTTTTAAGCGAAGCGTTGGCAAACTTCACTTGATTTCGTTGAGGCGGTCGGCAATAACCTGCGCGGGCTCGTCGCCTTCAAGCGGCGTGATAATCGGCTGATTGCCCAGCATGACGGTGCCGTTTTGGACGGTCGCCTCCTGTTTGTTCAAGCCCTTGTGATAGGCAACCGCCAAGTTCCCCAAGACGAAATACGAACGCTCCGCGCTTGACATATCGGCGGAGGGCGCAACCTTTATGAAAGTTTTCTTGTTAACGGTAACAATTCCGTTCGCTGCCGTGACGTGCTTGCCGCTGTACTCGAAAAGCTTCTTGACGTAAGCGTCGCGGCGTTTATCGCTTTCGGGGTGGTCGTTGGGGTTGAAAAACTTTTCCAAGTCCGAACGCTTGCTTTTGCTGCTGTCCATCTCGGCGAATTTCTGCATGACCGCCGCGCAGGCTCCGGGGTTGTAATTGGTGTGCAACATGTATTCCAAGCTGCAAAGGTCGGCCTCGCTCTCGAACTTCCTGCTGCCGTGCGCCACCGATTGATTGAGCAAAGCTTTCGTCATCAGCGAAGTCAGCGCGCCGCCGCCGACAGTGCCGCTTACAGCCGTGCCCGCCAAGTTCGCCATAACGTATTTTTGGAGGGCTTTCTTCTGTCCTTTGGCGACGTGGTCTTTTTGCCCGTGACCCATTTCGTGCCCGACAATCGCGGCAATTTCGTCCTCGTTCTTGATTTGCTTGAACGTGCCGACATTAACCATCATGACGCGCCCCATTGAGCAGGCGGCGTTGACGTTTTCGTCATTGGAAATGAAATACAGATACGGCTTGTCCTTGACGGTCTTATCGACGGCGGACGCGCCTTCAGTCAAATTCGCCATGACTCTGTCGAGCATTGCGTTGTATGCGGGATCTTCGCAGACGCCGTGTTCTTTGCGGAAGCTGTTGTAAAGTTCTTGGCGTCCCGCCTCGGTTTCGTTGAAGTGTCGAATTCTGGCGTTTATCTCCGCGTTTAAGGCCGCACTTTCCGCGCCGATTTGAATGGCCGCGCCGATAAGGTCTGCAGCCGATGCCGATGCCGTGGCGGGCGTTCCGAAGATAAGCGAAAAGCTTGTGACGGCCGCCGCCGTCAACGATAAAAATTTTTTCTTTAGGCTCATGAAGATTTGCCTCCTCCGATAAAATTTTCGTCATGATAGCAAAAAACATTGCAAGGAACAAGCCCGCTCCTGCTCACAAAAAAATCTGCCGAGGACAATTCCCTCGACAGATAATTTTTTTTATTCGACGTTTACCATTTGAAAGCGTCCAAAATTTCTTCGATGAGTTCCTGCGTCCGCGATTGAATTTGTTGCGCGTCCCAAGTCGTTTGCTTGCAGATGTATGAGTTCAAGCCGTCGTGCAAAGGACTTTTCTTGTAATACTTCAGCTTTTCGGCGAAAGGCTTGTTACCGAGTTGCGGATTGTAAGCCGTAAGAGTCAGGTTGCCGAGCTTGTTGACGTTGTCGGCGTGAATGGTTTCAGCCTCCGCCGCGTCGTCGGCAAGCATTTTTTTCCATTCGGGCGTCGGCTCTTGCGGCAAGACGTGTTCGATAGTCCAGTTGTAAATTTCCCGCTTATCGTGTTTGATTTTCGCCCAAAAGTCGGGCGATTCTTTTCCGAGGTGCTTTTCAGCCAACTTAATCAACGCGAATCGGATTGCTTCATTCGTCCCGTCAGGGTCGTAGACGTTGCCGCGCAGGCTTGCCGAAAATCTTTCGCCGTCGTCGTATCCTTTCAGCCAATCGGTCAGCTTTTCGCAAATCGCCGCGCCGATGTAATTCTCGCGCTCGATTTCGTCTATGAAGTCGATAAAAATCTTGTCCAATCTGTTGGCGGGCGGATAGTCCGTGAAACTGCGCCTCACGAAAAATTTTATCAGCTGCCGAACAATCTTTTCAAAATCGCCGGCGGCAAGGTTGAGCGTCGCCCCGTTCCTCACCAGATACAAAAGCAAGGTGTAGGACGTCGCTCCGTTGATTCACGCCAAATCTCGATAAGCATTGGTCAGCGGCTGCGATGTTTCTTCGCGCCCTTGAATTTGCGGGTAGATGGCGGCGCATTCCTTTATCTGCTCGAAAACGCGCGTCGAATCAAGCTTTATCATTTCCTCATAGCATTTAAAGAGATTGGCGCGCTTGCCTTCGGGGAATTTCTCTTTCGGCTCCCAAGTCGTCCTGCAGGCATTGTAGCTTTGGCGGAAAAATCTTTCTTGCTCGACGCCCGAAACTTCCTTGCCGTCCAAGCTGATGACCTTGTTCCAAATCAAAACGTCCCATTCGTTGCGGCGCGTCTTGTAATTGGCGGCGGCGTCACTTTTCAAGGCGGCGAAGAGACGATTTTTAATCAAGTCCGTTATCGTGAGCGGTGCGCCGCGATTGTTGAGCACCTCGAAGAGCGTATTCGCGCTTGCGTGTGAGTCGGCCGTTATCACGACAAGCCGCGCAGAGTTCAACTTTTTCAAAATGCCGATTATGCGCTTGACCTGTTGCGCGGGGTCGTCTTTGTATTCGCCGTTGTCGCCGTTTGCGTATTCGGCAATGCTTTTCTTGAAGTACTCGTAAGCCTTCGTGATTAAGCGGCGGCGGTCGGGCTTATCGCCGATAAGTTTGCAGCCAAGCTCGTCCTTCGTGACGACGCCCGCCGTAATCAGAATGCGAAAATAATCTTGAACGTTGCCGACGTTTTGCGGGAAAAGGCGCGCCTGATATTTGCCGTTGGAAGTTTCTATCAGCAATGAACGTTTTATCTGCGAAAGTCTGTCCGTACCTGCCTTGCGGGCGTTAAGAGCCTCGTGAATGGCGGCAAGAAACAGACTCAGCGTCGTCAAGCGTTGTTGCCTGTCGACGACTTCATAAACGGTATAATCGTCCGTCAACGCCGAATCATTGTGCGCGCAGATTATTGCGCCGACGAAATAGCCGCTGTCGTTGTCGATTATGTCGCCGAAAAGTGCCTCCCAATTTTCCTTTCGCCATACGTAAGGACGCTGATAGTTGGGGATTTTGAAAAGAATTTGCTCGCTGTCTATCCCTTCCGCGAACAATTTCGACTCCGTCAGACCGTATGCTTGCGCTTCCATTTTAATGAATGCCAACTTCGTCACCTCCCACTGGGGGCAGTTTAGCAAAAAAGTTTTCGGGCGGCAATGAATCGCTTATCACGGCAAAGATAAATTGTATCGCGCGCCGTACTTCAAAAGCCGCCGCCGATAACGCTTAATTTTGTCGAAGACGCTTTCCAATCGCTCCGCGCCGCGGCATATCGCCAAGTACAGCGGAAAAATTTTTTCGGGGCAAATGTTCAGCGGATGACAGTTAAACCACGGCGTCAAGGTTCCGTCGGGATTTATGCTTTCCACTTCGCGCCGAAAAATTTTCAGCTCCCGCGCGCTCCAATCAGCGGGGCAAGCCGAATCGAAAAAGCAAATCTTGTAAGTCAACGCGCCGCCCGACAGCCGCCGAATCGACGCCGAGACCTGCGCGGGCTCCGTGTACCAGTTTTGGAAGGCGGGCGCTTTGTCGGCAAAAAAATTCCCCGGAAGGTTGACGCATTCGCCGACGAACAAAATTTTTCCGCCGACGTGTGACAACATCTCCGGGTGCCTGTCAAAGTGAGCGATGCCCTCGAATCCGTTCTTCGCCGTCATTTCAAGCCGTCCACTCCGAAAATTTTTTAATCGTCTGAAGAAATTCCTGCTTGCCGATTTTCCCTTCGATGTAGCGGACGGCGTGCCGCCAAAGCCGATACTTATAGCGCGCCGCATTGTACGGGGCATTGTCCATAATGGCGTAGCACTCCGCCAAGCGCGCCTTCGACTGCAAGAAAATCGTTTTGCCGAAGCCGTCGTAAAAATCTTTGTTGCCGGGCTTGCCGATAGCATTTTGTCCGAGGCGCATCATTTCGTTGAGGGTCGGCTGCTTGTTTTTAATCACGAGCTTTTTCAAGCCGCCGATAAAATTTTCGTCCAATGCAAGCGGCTTGTAGCCCATGTGCTCAATCGACAGCGGCAAGTACAGGCGCGTGTCGTCGTAGACCGCAAGATTGTGTTGGTGCCCGTGAATGTTTATGTCGCAGTCGTGATTGAACTTCGGGCGGTGCGAAAACAAAATGATGAGGTTGTTCAAGTCGATGACCAGCTCTTCGACGACGAGGGCGAATCCGCAGGCGACGTAAAAATCGTAGGGCTTCTTGTCGTGGTTGCCTCTGATTAAAATTTTTTTGCCGCGCCACTTGCCGAGCCGTTCAATCCGTTTTTCGTCGAAGGAAACGTCTCCCAAGTGAATCACGGTGTCGGTGTCGGTTACGGTCGCGTTCCAGTTGTTTTCAATCAGCGTCTCGAAGTTGTCGGGGCGGTTGCAATACTTCTTTATGTTTTCGTGACCAAGGTGCGTGTCGGGAATTACGTAAATCAATTTCTGTTCCTCCGTAACATTTCAAATACAGCTCCACTGATAGTCAAAAATCCGCTTGTACATGCTGCCGTTGACAATCTCGCCCTTGTATCGCCGAAGTTTGCGCTCCGCCTCACGCCGCAACCCTTTGACGTTATACGAATAGCGCACAAAGTGATGCCGCTCGTTGTTGTAGCTGATTCTGCCCAAGCCGCCCCAACAGCAAGTCAGATACAGCAGCCACGCGCCGCGATAATTGCACGCCTCGTAAAGGGCGTAACATTCGTCGTAATCCTTTTGCCCGCCGATTTTGCAAGACTGTCCGACGGTGCATATGCGCCAATGCCTGCGATTCTCCCACTGCTTGCGCCGATGTGAATTTTGAGTACTGCGCGGCTTTTCTTGCGGGATTATCGTTTCGGCAATCGCCGCGTCCAATTCTTCAACCGTCATAGGCAACCTCACTCATGAAAGTAAAAAATTTTGCTGCGGGCGGTGAAGGGCAGATGATGACCGCGCGGAATCAGATAGGCGTGCTCTCGGCGAACAGTCAAATCTTTTTCAATCCACCCGTCCGTTATAATCAAAATCGGCGCGTCCTTTGGAAAGTCTTTCGCGTCCGTCAACAAATCGACGGCAGGCTGTAACTTCGTGCCTCCGCGACCTTGCACCTCGACTTTGCCCGCGATATCTTCGGGCGACAAATAGCCCGCGTCGTAAGCGTCGGCGTCACAGAAAACGACTCTGGCGCAGGGCACGTCCTTTGCCGCCGAATAGCTTGCAATCGCGCCCAAAGCGTAGCCTATCAACTTGGCGGGCATTGAGCCGGAAGTGTCTATGACGACGCCGAACGTCCTGCTGTACTCGGAAAGTTGCGCGGGGAAGTAGCGCGGGCGCGGTATGTCGGGCGTACTGCCTTGCCGCCTGCTCGGTCTGGCGTATGTCATTTGCTTTTGAAGCGGCAGAAAGTAAACGTCAAACCACTTGCCAAGCTCCACGTCCCAAGGTATCGGCGGCATTGCCAACGCCCGAATTTCCTCAATCAAGCCGGCGGGAATGGTGCCGCGCTTATTTTCGGTGTGATATTCCAATCCGTTTTGCAACGCGCTCTTGTAAAACTCGTCGGGCGCAGTCTTGGGCTTGTTGCCGAACGTTGCCGTCGATTCGGTTATGATATCGCCCTTGCTCCAGCCGCGCAGGGTTTGCAGCTTGGAATACTTTTTCAAATCGGCGACAAGCTTGTCGTAAATTTCCTCCGCCGAAACGTTTTTCAAGCTCTCGTCGTAGAGGACGCCTTCGGGCATTTTGCCGACCTGCATCTCGTTCAGCCAGCCGTTGATGACGAAATCGCAAGCGACGTTCCAAAGGTATGAATCGCGACCTTGCCGCCGCTCGTGGTGCTGAAGTCCCGCGTGCAAAAATTCATGCGCAAGGACGAACTTCAACTCCTCGAAGCGCAAGCCGGCAGCGGGATTCACGTAAATTTCGCTTTTGGTGACGTTGACTGCCGCCACGCGAATTTCGTTGCGCCAACAAAAAGTCTGGTCTTCGATGACTTTGAAACCCGCCGCCAAGCCGCCCAGCAAAGGATAATGATTCATAAACCATTCGGCGGCCTTTTCCGAGTCCGTGTCGTTGCCCGCCGCCTTGCGATAATGACCGCCGACTTCGCCGACCGTTTGCGAAACCGAATGCGCCAATGCCGCCGAGAACGCCTCCGTAAAATGATTCACTTCGCGCTTGTCGTTGCCGTTGCCGACGGTCTTCATATCTTCGCGGTAGGGCGCGGCCGTCCCGAAATGATAATCGCCGAGACTTTTCCCCTGCGCCTCCAAAAAATTGTAAATCTGAACTTCGTCGTTCTTGGGCGCGTTGAAGGCGTCAATCGAATCAAAGGGCGGCGTCCCGATTTTTATGTCCGACAAAAATTTTGCAACGTAAATGTCGCAAGCCATGTTCCAAAGCTGTTTGTTACAAGGCTTGGGCATTCTGTCGGCGTCGAAGTGCCCGAACGCCAAATGCAATACGCAATGCGCAACGACGTATTCCCATTCGCTTGCGTTGAGGCGATAGTCTTTGTTCAGGAAAATTCGTCCGTCGCTCTGAACAATCGCCGCGCAGTCCTTGCCGAGGACGTTATTCTCCACCCTGCGTAAGCTGATATACGACCTGTCGAACATTTCGCTGAAAATCCTGTTGCCGTAAAGAAGCGCGTTTATCCCCTTGTCGAGCGGCGTTTCGAGAATTTTTTTTGCGACGTTGAAATTTTTCGCCATGCTCAAGCACTCCTTGCGAGGCGGGGCAAATCGCGCACGATTTCCATGAGAAACCAGTTCGGCAAAACTTTTTCCTCTTCGTCGGAAATGACCATCTGCGCCAACTCGTAATTGATTCGGGACAACTCTTTAATCAAGGTTTTGGCTCTGTGAACGAAATATTGCATTGCCTTGTTCAAGTCGTGCTTTTTGGCGGGCAAGTCGTGCAACAACCGCGCTCTGAAGGTTTGCGCCAGGAAATAAAGCGTGTCGCGTTCTTCGGGCTTCTCCGGCCATTTTTGCGTGCCTTTGATTATGTCGTTGAGCAAATATTTGTTGTCGACGTTTTTGCTGAAGGCAATGAACAAGCCCGCGTGTTTGGCGGAAACGGCTCCATAAGTCAGGACGCGCAAGAGTTCGGGCGAAAATTTTTCTTGCTCCTCTCCGACGTGATATTGATAAAGGGCGTCGCTAAGCATGTGCCAAGAACGCGGCGTTGAGTAGGGCTCCTCGGTTTTGGGCGGCTCCGTGAACAAGTGGTCGGGGCGTTGCGTTATGTAGTCCAAAACCCAAGGGTGCAGATTGTTTTCGTAAGCCCAATTCAGCCACGCCTTTGCATCGGGGACAAGCTGGACGTGAAACATCCGATTGACCAACGCCGACGACATGGTTTTGACTATCGCGCCGTCTTGAGTGCGATTGCCCGCGCCTATCACGACGCTGCCTTTCGGCAAGTGGTATTCGCCGATTCGCCGCTCGTGAATCAAACTGTAAAAGGCCTTCTGCACTTCCTGCGAACAGGCATTCAATTCGTCCAGAAACAAGACGTAGGGCTCGGTGCGCGCTATCATCTTCGGCGGCAAGAATTCAGACGTATTCCCGCGAATTTGCGGGATGCCGATGATGTCTTCGGGCGCGAGTTGGCTGCCAAGCAAGGACACGCACGGCAAGCCGACTTCCTCCGCGAATTTTTCCACGATAGCCGACTTCCCGATGCCGGGCGAACCCCAAATAAAAATCGGGCGGCTCGGCGAAAGATTCACCAGCAAATCCAACAATTCGCTTTGATTCACACTGTAGGGCAAATTCATAATCGATTCCTTTCCGTTTTCCCCTAGGAACTGTGGACAAAAAGTGATAAAATATATTTCGGGTGAAACAAAATG
>CAMJMR010000023.1 GCA_946407095.1 uncultured Selenomonadales bacterium
CATGAAGCTGAACGTGTAATCGATGTTGGGATTGACGACTTTGATAGGATTTTTGGGTTTGTAGACTTCGTTAATCAAATCCCAATAGAAAATGCCGCTGCCGCCGAGCGGGTCTGCGCCGACGTTGAGGCCGCTGTTGACGACGGCGTCCATGTCGATAACGCGGCTCAAAGCCTTGACGTAGGGCATCATGTAGTCCATGAAGTGAACGTTATCCTGCTTAATGGCACGCTCAAACGGAATGCGCTTGACGACTTTGGCGACGCCTTCCTTGATAATTTCGTTGGCGCGATTCTGAATCGTCTTGGTAATATCGGTGTCGGCGGGGCCGCCGTTGGTCGGGTCGTACTTAATGCCGCCGTCCGTCGGGGGGTTGTGCGAAGGCGTGATAACGATGCCGTCAGCCTTTTTGGCCTCTTTGCGCTCGTAGTTGTGTTCGAGGATGATGCGCGATACGACGGGCGTAGGGACGGGTTTGAAATCTTCCTGCAGAATGATATCGACGCCGTTAGCCGCAAGGACTTCGACGCAGGAACGGAGGGCGGGCTCGGAAAGCGCGTGGGTATCTGCGCCGATGTAGAGCGGCCCCTGAATTTTTTGGGCGGTGCGGTATTCGTAGACCGACTGCGCGATGGCAAGGATGTGTTCCTCGTTGAAGCTGTGGAGCTTGGAGCTGCCCCTGTGGCCGCTGGTGCCGAACGCGACGCCTTGAGTCTTGTTATCGGGGTCGGGTGTCAGCGTGTAGTAATCGCTGATCAGCGACGGAAGGTTGACAACGGTTTTGCTCATAGCAAATCCTCCTTTGGTTGAAAAACTTTTATACACATGCTCAAATAGAGCGATTTAGGCTAACGTGTTACCATTTATAACGGTCGTGTTTCTTTTTAATTTTAGATTTGGCATGTTCCGACACTTCGCCCGGTTGACTTATATACACGACTTTTGCAACTGACCATGAAGGTTTGCCGCGTTCTTTGTCGCTTACATAAACTTCAACGAAATCGCCGACTTTTATGTCGGGATTGTTGCCCAAAAGATAGTCGTAACATTTTTTTGAATCGGGACTAAATATTACTTGCACAAAGGTTTTATCTGCAGGCGGCGGAGCTTGAGCGGGCGACGATTGAACAGCGTCGGATTTTTGGTACTGCAACCTGTGAAGTTCGTCCTTCAAGGCGTCGACTTCTTCGCGCTTTTTGTGCAACAGGTACGCGAGGAACCCGACGACGCAAAATAAAAAAGTAACAATTACGTCCACTGCAATTATCAACCTTTAGCCGCGAATGACGCCAAGCAATTCGTCGCGCTTGGTCTCCATTAAAGCCTTGGCGTTGTCGCCGCGAGCTTCGACGTTCAGGCGAATGTAAGGCTCCGTTTGCGAGCCGCGCAGATTGAAACGCCAATCGTCGAAGTCGACGCAGAGCCCGTCAACGTAATTGGCTTTGCCCGCCGCGCCGTAGCGTTCTTCAATCTTCGCCATAATTTCCGTCACCTTGTCGACATTCTTGACGCGCGTGTTAATTTCGCCGCTGACGGGATATTTCTCAATCATTTTCCCGACAAGTTGGGAAAGCGGCTTATCGGCCTTGCACAAAAGCTCCAAAACCAAAAGCCAAGGAATCATGCCGCTGTCGCAACAGTAAAAGTCGCGGAAGTAGTGGTGCGCCGACAGTTCGCCGCCGTAAATCGCATTTTCCGCCCGCATGAGTTCCTTTATGTAAACGTGCCCCGAACGACACATCAAAGCCTTGCCGCCGTGAGCCTCGGCAATGTCAATCGTATTCCAAATGGCGCGCGGGTCATGAATAATCTTTTCGCCGGGATTCTTCGTGAGGAACGCCTCGGCAAGCAGGCCGACCATGTAGTAGCCCTCGATGAAGCTGCCCGTCTCGTCGAACAGGAAGCAACGGTCAAAATCGCCGTCGAAGGCAATGCCGCAAGCCGCGCCGCTCTCGACGACAGCCTTTGAAGTTTCTGCGCGGGCGTTTTGAAGCAGGGGATTGGGTACGCCGTGCGGAAAGAAACCGTTGGCGTTATTGTGGACTTTAACCATCTCGAACGGCAAAAATTTTTCCAGCTCGTTAATGACGGGACCAGCCGCGCCGTTGCCGCAGTTTATGACGACTTTCAGCGGCTTAAGGGCTTGAGCGTCGACGTAGGACAGCAGGCGTTTGATGTAATTGTGCTGAATGTCAATCTTGCGAATGGTGCCCGTCGCCTTGCGATAAGACCAATCGCGCCCTTCGTCCTCGACGGCCGCCTTGATTGTCAGCAGCCCGCTTTGAGGAGCCATGGGTCGCACGCCTTTGCCGACGAATTTCATGCCGTTGTATTCTTGCGGGTTATGGGAGGCGGTAATCATGATGCCGCCGTCGAAGTCGTTGAAGCCCGTCGCGAAGTAAATCATTTCGGTGCCGCATTGCCCGATATCGAAAACATCACAGCCCGCCTCGGTCAAGCCGCGCGCCAAAGCGTCGAACAGCGTGGGACCCGAAAGGCGAATATCATGCCCTACGGCAACCTTTTTCGCGCCGAACAATTCGGGAAAAACTCTGCCGACTCGGTACGCCAGCTCTTGGTCGATTGTTTCGGGATAAATTCCGCGAATGTCGTACGCGCCGAAGCCGGAGGTGTTTACCGCCATATTTCTACACGCTCCTTTTGAAATTACGTTGCAGTTTTAAATTCCTATTCTATTCGCGGAAAAATTTTCCTGTTAAATTGACAGAAAAATTTTGGCTGAAAATGCGCGTCTCTGCAGGATTTGACAGCGGCGGAACAATCATTTAGAATTCAGAAAGAATTTTGCGCGGAGGTGAATCGATGCTTAAAAAAATTTTGGCAATCTGCGCGGTCGCGGTTGCGGTGTATTTCGCAATGAGCGTGCCGGCAGTTCAAAAAAAATTCCTGTACCCGTTCCCCTACCGCTCGACGGTCGAAAATTATTCGGCGCGTTGGCATGTCGATAAATTTTTGGCGGTCGCCGTGATTAAGGTCGAAAGCGATTTCCGCGAGGCAGCGAGTTCTCAAAGCGGCGCGGTCGGTCTGATGCAAATCATGCCCGAAACGGCGGCGTGGATAGCTTACCGGCTGGGCGAGGCGCCCGACGAAATTGCCGACGACATTAAGCACTTGCGCGAGCCCGAAACCAATATCCGCTACGGCACGTGGTATCTTTCCGAGCTTGAGGAAGAATTCAAGGGCAATGACGTGTTGGCTTTGGCGGCTTACAACGCGGGGCGCGGCAACGTTCGCGATTGGATGGAAAAAAATCATTGGAGCGATAATTTTTCCGATGTCGACAAAATTCCCTACGCCGAAACCCGCGACTACGTCAAGCGCGTCCTCCACTGCCGCGAAAAATATTCCGAGCTTTACGGAAAAGACAGTTTCATTTCCGCGCCCATTGCCTTGCACGAGTTGCGCTTTGCCCGATTAAAAAATTTATCGCTGTAAAAAAATCCCTCCCGTTGTTGGGAGGGTAATT
Organism: uncultured Selenomonadales bacterium; assembly: GCA_946407095.1. Classification (GTDB taxonomy): domain Bacteria; phylum Bacillota; class Negativicutes; order Selenomonadales; family Selenomonadaceae; genus Quinella. Next base: position 3,488 of record CAMJMR010000023.1, read on the forward strand.
TTTTTGTCCGAATGTCATTCGCTGATGTTTTCGCCTCTGTAGCGGGCAACCGACGCGCAATCTTTGTCGCCGCGCCCCGAAAGCGTCACGACGATGATTTTGTCACGACTCATGGCGGGCGCAATCTTCATGACGTGAGCCACCGCGTGCGCCGATTCAATCGCGGGGATAATGCCTTCGGTGCGCGAAAGATATTCAAACGCCTCGACGGCCTCCTCGTCGGTTATCGGCACGTATTCGGCGCGTCCCGTGTCGTGAAGCCAGGCGTGTTCGGGACCGATGCCCGGATAGTCAAGCCCCGCCGATATCGAATAGACAGGCGCGATTTGTCCGTAGGCGTCTTGGCAAAAATAAGACTTCATGCCGTGGAAAATGCCCGTCCTGCCCGTCGCTATCGTGGCTGCCGTCTCGAAGGTGTCAACGCCTCTGCCCGCCGCCTCGCAACCTATCAATCTAACCGTCGTGTCGCCTATGAAGTCGTAGAACGTGCCGATTGAATTTGAGCCGCCGCCGCAACACGCAACCACCGCGTCGGGAAGTTTGCCCTCCGCCGCAAGCAGTTGAGCTTTAATCTCGCGGGAAATGACGGCTTGAAAGTCGCGGACAATCGTCGGGAAGGGGTGCGGCCCCATAACCGAGCCAAGGCAGTAATGCGTGTCGGCGATTCGATTCGTCCACTCGCGGAAAGTTTCGCTTACGGCGTCTTTGAGCGTGCCCGTGCCGCTCTTGACGGGGACGACCTCCGCGCCCAAAAGTTTCATGCGGTAGACGTTCAAGGCTTGCCGGCGCGTGTCCTCTTCGCCCATGAAAATTTTGCACTCCATGCCGAAAAACGCGGCGGCCGTCGCCGTAGCTACGCCGTGTTGACCTGCGCCCGTCTCCGCAATCAAACGCGTCTTGCCCATTTTTTTCGCCAGCAACGCTTGACCGAGAACGTTGTTAATCTTGTGAGAGCCCGTGTGATTCAAATCTTCGCGCTTGAGATAAATTTTCGCGCCGCCCAAGTCGTCAGTCATTTTGCGGGCGAAGTAGAGCATTGACGGGCGTCCCGCGTAGTTGGTGAACAAGTCGGCGAGTTCGCGTTTGAAGTCGGCGTCGTCCTTGAAGCGGGTGTAGGCCTCCTCCAGTTCGATAACCGCGTTCATCAGCGTTTCGGGTATGTATTGCCCGCCGTAAATGCCGAAGCGTCCCTTTTGATTCGTCATGGAAAAATCTCCCTTCGGTCGATTTTTAGGAACAAGGATTTAGGAACAAGGAACAAGTTCAAACCCCTTGTTCCTAGTTCCTTGTTCCTTGTTCCTTACTGCTTTGACGAAAGCCGCCATCTTGCTGAAATCCTTGCGCCCGTCCGTTTCAATGCCGCTGCTAACGTCGACGGCGAACGGGTGCAAAAGTTCAATCGCCGAGCCGACATTCTCAACTGTCAAGCCGCCCGCCAAAAAATATTCACGCCGCAAGTTTATCAGGCTCCAATCGAAAACTTTGCCGCCGCCCGCTCCCGAATCAATCAAAACAAAATCGGCAACGCTTGACTCCGCCGCCGCAATGTTTTCCGCTTGAAACGCTTTGATTATCGGCTTATTCGTGAGTCCGCGCAGATTTTTAATGTAGTCGTCGGTTTCGTTGCCGTGAAGTTGCGCCGCGTCGATTGTGCCGTTGTTTAGCAGTTCGGCGACGGTTGAAAGGTTTTCGTCGACGAAGACGCCGACCGCCGAAATTTTTTTGTCGAGGGCGTTGCGAAGTTGGCGAGCCTGCGCGGGCGTGACGTATCGTTTGCTCTTCGGCGCGAAGACGAAGCCGACGTATTCGGGCAAAAGCTTGTTGACGGCTTGAATGTCGTCGAGCGTCTTCAGCCCGCAAAATTTTATTTTAGTCATGATTCGCCCTTCAACTCCGCAAGCTTAGATTTTTTATCGACGGCACGCATGAGGACTTCGCCGACAAGCACGGCATCGGCTCCGAGGGCGCGAATTTTTTTCACGTCGTCGGCAGATTGAACGCCGCTTTCCGAAACGAAAATTATTTCGGGCGGGACGAGTTCGCGCAAGCGTTTGGCGTTGTCCATGTCGACGCTGAAGTCTTTCAGGTTGCGATTGTTGACGCCGATAATCTTTGCGCCGCCGTCGACAGCCCGCTTAATCTCCGCCGCGTCGTGAGCCTCAACCAATGCCGATAAGCCGAGTTCTTCAGCCAGCGCGATAAAATTTTTCAGCCGCCCGTCGTCGAGTATCGAGCAAATCAAAAGCACTGCCGCCGCGCCCAAAACTTTCGCCTGCCATATCTGATAGGCGTCGACGACAAAATCTTTCCTAAGGCACGGGATTGACACCTGCGCAGCTATCTCCGACAGAAATTTATCGTTGCCCAAGAAAAATTCGGGCTCTGTCAAGATTGAAATGGCATCCGCGCCCGCCGCCTCGTAAGCCCGCGCTATGTCCAAGTACGGGAAGTCCGCCGCGATTAAGCCCTTCGACGGCGAAGCTTTTTTGCATTCGCAGATGAACGACAGCCCTTGACGCCTCAACGCCGATTCAAACGGGAAGTCGCCTTTCGGCAAGCGCAATGCCCGTCGCTTAAGTTCGTCGAGCGGCAAAAGTTCTTTGTCACGAGCCACGCGCAAGGTCGTCCGTTCGGCTATCTTGTCGAGTATCGTCATTGGCTCCTCCGAATGAACTTTTCCAACGTGTCCAAAGCCTTGCCGCTGTCGATTAGTTCAGCCGCGAACTTGACGCCCGCCTTGAAGGTTTCAGCCTTGCCGCCGACGTAAAGAGCCGCGCCAGCGTTCAGCAGGACGGCGTTGCGTTTGTGGCCGCCTTCGCCGCGCAGAATCGCACGGGTTATCTCCGCATTTTCCGAAGGGTCTCCGCCATGCAGGTCTTCGCGCGTGCAACGGGCAAAGCCGAACTCTTCGGGCGTGACGACAAAATTTTTTATCCAGCCGTCGTTAATTTCGCAAACGGAAGTCGGCGCGCTCAAGGAAATTTCGTCGAGCTTATCGCGACCGTAAACGACCATGCCGCGCTTGACGCCGAGGCTAATCAGAACTTGCGCGAGCGGCGCGACGAGATATTCGGCATAGACGCCGAGGATTTGCCTTGACGGCTTGCCGGGATTGGTCAAAGGGCCGAGGATATTGAACACCGTGCGGAAGCCGAGTTCCCTGCGAATCGCGCCGACGTATTTCATCGAGCTGTGATATTTCTGCGCGAAGAAAAAGCAGATACCGACATCGCGAAGAAGTTCGACGCATTTATCGGGGCTCTGATTGATGTTGACGCCGAGAGCCTCCAAGCAGTCGGCGGCACCGCATTTGGAGGAGGCAGCGCGGTTGCCGTGTTTGGCGACCTTCATGCCGCCCGCCGCCGCGATTATCGCAGCCGTCGTGGAAATGTTGAAGCTGTGGGAATTATCGCCGCCCGTCCCGACAATTTCAAAAACATCCATGCCCGTATCGACAGCCGTGGCGTGAGCCCGCATTGCCGCCGCGCAGCCCGCGATTTCGTCGGTAGTCTCTGCGCCCGCGCTTTTCGTCGACAGGGCAGACAGGAACGCCGCATTTTGCGTCGGACTGGTTTCGCCGCTCATTATCTCGTTCATGACGGCAAAAGCCTCGTCGTAAGTCAAATCCTCCTTGTTCACGATTTTAACGATAGCCTCTTTAATCATCTTTGAAACTCCTTTGAAACTTTACTGCTTTTGAAACTTTGCAAGCTCCTGCTGAAGCCGCATGATTTGAAGCCGATAAATATTTGCCGTGTCGAAAAGATGCGCCGCAAAAGCTTTATCGTCAAATGAAAATTCTCTCTCAACAAAGGACGTGAGAACAACTGGGGAATTATTCGCGTAATAGCTCATGAACATTTCGAAACGAGTATTGGCAAACCAATTCAAAACCGCATAACGATAATCGGGGTGTTCGCCGAAAAATTTTATGCCGTCCATAATCCGTGCGAATTCTCTAAAGCCGCCTTTAAAACTGACCATGTCTTTATGGAAAGATTTTTCAGAAGGAAGTACTCCCTTATACCGCCATGCGGAATTCAGACGCGGTCTTATGATGTAAATGACATTGGGCGCAATCAAATAATTTTTTGCTAAACAAAGCATTTTAAAGCTGAACGGAGCATCCTCACAGGTTTCCATATCAGAAAATAAAATTTGATTTGCGATGAGAAAATCTCGCCGGCAAAAAGAAAGGCAAGTCGACCATTCCGGCGGCAACATTAACCAATGATGAACTCGCTCAATGAGATTTTCAGATTCCAAATTCGGCGCAACGGATTTTTCTTTTCTGTTCGATTGCAATGTAAAATTTTTCGGATTGATTAATTCATTCATATCGGTAAATGCCGGGTCATCGGTTGCCAATGCTTTTCCGCTCCACAAAATGTAATTGCTGTATAAATGAACGACGTCCGCTTGATATTCTTCGGCGAGTGTCGACAGCTCTTCAAGGGCGGTCTTCGTGAAAAGGTCATCGCTGTCCAGGAAGGCGATATACTTTCCGCGCGCGAATTGAATGCCGACATTGCGGGGCAAGCCGGGCGTGCCCGTGTTCTTCGGGAGCTTGATGACGTGAAGATTCAACCCCCACACACACACAGGTTCTTAAAGGCTTCGACGACTTCGACGCTGTTGTCGGTTGAGCAATCGTCAACCACGACGACTTCAAAATCGCGCATCGTCTGATAAGCCAAGCTCTCAAGCGTTTGCGTTATGAATTTCGCCGAATTGTACATGGGGATAATCACCGACACGAGCGGGATTTTGTCCGTGACGGTTGCGGGCGAAGACTTTGCCTCGCGTCGCCGACTTTTAACTTTTGCCAAGCAAATCACTCCTCTCCGATGATTCTGACTTCGGGGCTGAGCGTGACACCGTGCACTTCGCAGACGCGCCGCTTGACCTCCTCAATCAGCGTCAACACGTCATTGGCAGTCGCGCCGCCCGTGTTCACGACAAAGCCCGCATGTTTTTCCGAAACCATCGCGCCGCCGATTCGCAAGCCTTTCAAGCCCGCTTTGTCAATCAGAGTGCCCGCGAAGTGTCCTTTCGGACGCTTGAACGTGGAACCCGCGCTGGGCATGTCAAGCGGCTGTTTACTCTCGCGCCGTGCCGTCAAGTCTTCCATTTTGCGCTTAATTTCGTCGACGTTGCCGCGCTGAAGAATCAATTCGACTTCGCAAATGGCGCAACCGTTTTCCTGGAAAATGCTGTGACGATAGCCCAAATGCAGGCTCGACCCGCTGAACTCGATAAGCTCTCCGTTGCAGTTGACCGCCTTGACGCTGGCAACGGTATTTTTCATTTCGCCGTCGTAAGCACCCGCGTTCATGAAAATCGCGCCGCCGATACTGCCGGGGATGCCGCAAGCGAATTCCATGCCCGTCAAGTCGTGCTGAGCCGCGCAGATTGAAACGTCTTTGAGCTTCGCGCCCGCGCAGGCAGTCAAGCGTTGACCTTCGCACTTCATGCCGCCGAAAAATTTTTCCGTGAACTTCACGACCACGCCGCGAATTCCCTTGTCGCGCACCAAAACGTTTGAGCCGTTGCCCAATATCACGCACGGCAAGCGGAATTCGTTCACCAGCTTGAAAATTTTCGACACGTCCGCCGAATTCGACGGGAAGATTAAAACATCAGCCGGCCCGCCGATTTTGAATGTCGTATGTTCCCGCATCGGCGCGTCGAAGATGAATTGCTCCGCCCGCAAGAATTCTGCCAATCGAAATTTGAAACTGTCTTGCCAATCCATTGAATCAGCTCCTCAAAACGGCACCCGTCGAGGCAGAAGTCGTAAGCTTGGCGTAGCGCGCAAGGTAGCCCGTCTTGATTTTGGGTTCGGGCTTCGTCCAAGCTGCGCGGCGTTTGGCAAGTTCGTCGTCGGAAACTTCGAGTTCAAGCTTGCGATTGGGAATGTCGATTGAAATGGTGTCGCCGTCGTGAATCAGCGCGATTGTGCCGCCTTCCATGGCTTCGGGCGAAATGTGACCAATGCACGCGCCCTGGCTGGCTCCGCTGAAACGCCCGTCCGTTATCAAACCGACTTTGAGCCCCGCGCCCGTTATCGCCGCCGTGGGGTTGAGCATTTCCTGCATACCGGGGCCGCCCTTGGGTCCTTCGTAGCGGATAACGACAACGTCGCCGTCGTGAATTTCGCCGCCCATAATCGCGTTAATCGCCGCCTCTTCGCTGTCGAAACATTTTGCCTTGCCCTTGTAGACGAGCATGTCTTCGCTGACGGCGGAGGCCTTGACGACCGCGCAATCGGGGCAAAGGTTGCCGTGAAGAATCGCGATGCCGCCCGTGGCGCGATAGGGATTGTCGACCGTGCGAATCACGTCGGGGCGTTCAATCTGCGCGTCTTTGATTCTGTCGCCGAGCGTGCCCGTGACCGTCAAGGCGTCAAGGTGCAAAAGATTTTTCTTGGAAAGTTCGTGCATGACGGCGTTGATGCCGCCCGCCTCGTCCAGGTCTTGCATGTGATGCTTGCCTGCGGGGCTGAGCTTGGTTATGTAGGGCGTCCGCGCAGAAATTTCGTCGAAGAGCGTCGCGGGGATTTGAATGCCGCATTCGTTGGCAATCGCCGTCAAATGTAAAACCGTGTTCGATGAGCCACCGATACCCATGTCGACCGTTATGGCATTCTCAAAGGCTTTAAGCGTCAAGATGTCGCGCGGGCAGATATTTTTTTCCAACAAGTCCATGATGACTTTGCCGGCGCGCTTGGCAAGAATGAATCTGTCGCCCGTGTAAGCTGCGGGGATTGTGCCGTTGCCGGACAGAGCCATCCCCAACGCCTCGCTTAAGCAGTTCATGGTGTTGGCGGTGAAAAGTCCCGCGCAGGATCCGCAACTCGGACAAGCGTGCGCCTCAAGGTCTGTCATTTCGTCCTGCGTCATTTTGCCCGCCGCGAACTTGCCCGCCGCCTCGAAAGCCTGACTGACGCTGATATCGCGCCCGTGAAAACGTCCTGCCAACATGGGGCCGCCGCTTACGATTATCGCGGGGATGTTGAGTCTTGCCGCCGCCATCAACATGCCGGGGACGACTTTATCGCAATTCGGGATGAGAATCAGCGCGTCGAAGCCGCTCGCCATAGTGACAGCCTCGATTGAGTCGGCGATGAGTTCACGGCTTGCAAGGGAATACTTCATGCCCGTATGACCCATAGCTATGCCGTCGCACACGCCGATAGCGGGAAATTCGACGGGGGTGCCGCCCGCCGCCGCCACGCCGAGCTTTGCCGCTTCGGTTATCGATTTAAGGTGCATGTGACCGGGAATGATTTCGTTGAAAGAGTTGCACACGCCGATAAGCGGGCGGCTCAGTTCGTCTTTGCCGTAGCCGTTCGCGTGGAATAGACTTCTGTGCGCGCAACGCGTCGCGCCCTTTTTGACTATGTCGCTTCTCATGTTAGGGTTACCTCCTAAAAATTTTCGTAGGGATTTTACAGCATTTGTCAATCCCTTGCAACGAAAAAAATCGCCCCGACTGCGCGTCGAGGCTTTTATTCACTTATAAGTTACGGTAACATTGTCGGTCGTGAATTGAATTTTAAACATTTTGCTTTCCACTATAAAATTCGTTAACTCTCCGTAAACATGGTAGATACTTTTTATGTTAATAGTAATCGAGTTGCCGGTATATTTTCTGCCGAATTTCCACGACAAAAAAACTTTCTCGTAAATTTTTATTGTCATGTTTGTGATATGATTTTTTCTTGGCAAAAAACCTAGCATATCCTCAATATCAGGCTCATCAGCACGGATAAGATCTATTGCATCCGATAATGAATCATATTCTGCTAAAATATCCTCTATGTTATCAGATGCATTTGTTCCGCGAAAATCAAATCTATAATATTCCTCTTTAAAATGATTTTCAAGATACTTTGTTATCCGCTTATCACGTTCAATATTTGCTTCACGACCAATAATACTGCTTGAAACTATCCACGCAGGCTCTTCATGTCCACATGTAACATCGAAAACATAATCGAACTGTGCTCTTGTTAAATAAACGTAACGTCCATGGATTTTGTACATAACAAGTTCACTACCTTTTTCAAGAATTAATTTATCAAAAACGCTTGTTGAAAAATAGTTTACACGATTCACCGCCGTCTTGCAATAAAAAATCGCCCCGACTTAACGTCGAGGCTTTTTTGTTGCTAAAAAAGCGCGACAAGCTGTTCGATAATCCTAATCGGCTCGCCGCGCTTAAAATTTGTCGTCACACTTCGGAAAGGTATTTCGTTATCGCCGCGTCGTAGTCGGCAGTATGAGCGAAAGCCTCCGCCGCCAAAGTCTTGCGCACGTCAAGCGGAACTTCGCCATGCTCTTTAATCAGCGCGGCAATTTCGTCGTAGCGTTCGGGGTTAGTCACAACCGTCACGTATTTGAAATTCTTCGCCGCAGCCCGAATCATGGCGGGGCCGCCGATGTCGATGTTCTCAATCGCGTCCTCAAGCGTCACGTTGGGTTTGCGAATCGTCTTCTTGAACGGGTACAGATTGACGACGACCAAATCAATCGGTTCAATGCCGTTTTCCGCCATCTGCTTGACGTGTTCGGGATTGTCGCGCACAGCCAAGATGCCGCCGTGAATTTTCGGGTTGAGCGTCTTGACGCGCCCGTTCATTATTTCGGGGAAGCCCGTCAAATCGCTGACGTAGGTGACGGGAATGCCCGCCGCCCGAATCGCCTTGCCGGTGCCGCCCGTGCTGATTATCTCGACGCCGCACTTGCTTAGTTTCTTCGCCAACTCGACCGCGCCGATTTTGTTCGACACGCTGATTAATGCCCGTTTGATTTTCATTTTGCCGCCTCCAATCTCAACTCTGCGCCCGACGATTTTCAGACGCCCTTCGATGAACAGCTTAATCGCTTGCGGATAAATTTTGTGCTCCTGCTCCAAGACTCGCGCCGCCAAAGTTTCCTCGGTGTCGTCCTCCATGACTTCAACCGCAGCTTGCATGATAATCGGGCCCGAATCGGTGCCCTCGTCGACGAAATGAACCGTGCAGCCCGAAACCTTCGCGCCGTAAGCCAAAACGTCTCGGTGGGCGTGCGCGCCGGGGAAGGCCGGCAACAGCGAAGGATGAATGTTCATAAGCCGCCCCTCGTAGTGCTTGACGAAGTCCGCGCTCAAAATCCTCATGAAGCCCGCCAAGATGACCAAGTCGACGCCCTTAAGGTGCCGCAACAGTTCCGCTTCGAAATCTGCGCGGCTTGCGAAATTTTTCCTGTCGACGCAGATATTTTTGATGCCCGCCTCCTCCGCTCTCGCCAAGGCTCCGACGTTCGGCTTGTCGGTCAAGACGATTGAAACTTCCGCCGCCAAGTAGCCGCTCGCCGTCGCGTCGATTATCGACTGCAAATCTGTGCCGCGTCCCGAACACAGCACGCCAAGCTTAATCATTGAATACACCTCCCTAAAATTACGAAGCTAGCAATGCGCCAGCGTTGCGTTCCGGCGCGGCGATTACGTTTCCTTTATCGGACGATTCGGCGTGCTATCTGTTCCGCCGCTTTTAAAGCGGCCGTCACGTTGCTGCCGCGTCCCGAACACAGCACGCCAAGTTTAATCATAGCTGTCACCCAATTTGCTGATTCAGTTATCGCTGTCGCCGCTGTTGTCGCTTCCGCCGTCGTCGCCGTCGTTGTCGTCATTTCCGAAAAAGTCGCTGTCGTTGTCGTTGTTGTCGAAAGAGTCGCCGCTGTCATCATTGTCGTTGTGAGTTCTGTGGTAAAAATTAGTGTCGTCGTCGCTGTCTGCCTCGTGTCCAAATATTTTTACTGCTAAGAACACGAAAATCAATAGCCCAAATATTATTTCAAACATGACTTGTCCGTTCCGAAAATCTCAACGCCGTTGCCTTCGACGACCCGCCCGATTTTGTAGCCCGCCAAGTTGTCGGCAATGCCCGCGTCGACAATCAGAATCATGCCGATGCCGCAGTTGAACGTTCGGAACATCTCGCGCCGCTCGACGTTGCCCCACTCCTTGAGCAGCTTGAAAATCTTCGGGACTTGCCAAGTGTCGGCGTCAATCGTCGCGCCCAAGCCGGCGGGCAAAGCGCGGGGGATGTTGTCGTAGAAGCCGCCGCCCGTCACGTGGACAAGCCCGTGAATTTTTTCGCCGTACTCTCGGATAAGCGGCAAGACCGTCGCGGGATAAAGCCTCGTCGGCGTCAAAAGCTCTTCGCCCAAAGTTTTGTTCAGACCGTCAATTTTCTCCGCGCCCGTGAACTTCATGCGCTCGAAGACGATTTTCCTAACCAAGCTGAAGCCGTTGGAATGCAAACCGCTCGACGGCAAGCCGATAAGCACGTCGCCGACTTTAACCCGCGCAGGCGTTATCAGATTTTTCCTTTCGACGACGCCGACCGCAAAGCCCGCAATGTCATACTCGCCGCCCGAATAAAAGCCGCTCATTTCGGCGGTCTCGCCGCCTATCAGCGCGCAACCCGACTCCTTGCAAGCCGTCGCTACGCCTTTGACGATGTCGGCAACCTGTGCGGGGATAAGCTTGCCGACAGCCAGGTAGTCCAGGAAAAAGAGCGGCTCGGCTCCCTGGACAAGGATGTCGTTGACGCACATGGCAACGGCGTCTTGCCCTATGGTGTCGTGCTTGTTCAATAGGAAAGCGATTTTCAGCTTCGTACCGACGCCGTCGGTGCCCGAAACCAAAATCGGCTCGTTGTAGTGCTTAAGCGCGAACAGTCCGCCGAAGCCTCCCAAGTCGCCCAAAACTTCAGGGCGATAGGTCTCGCGGACAAAATTTTTTATCAGGCGCACGGACTCGTTGCCCGCGTCGATATCCACGCCCGAATCTTTGTAAGTCAGTTGCGTCATTGGGAAAATCTCCCTTCATCGATTCTTTTTTAGGGTCTATTGGTAAATTTACGATTGCATTGCAGAGGATGAGGCCGCCCATGGATGGGCGGCCGCCGGCAACAAAAACATGGAAGTTTTTTTGCCGGCACAGTCGGCTTCGGGTAGCGTGGACGTTTCGCCAGTGGACGGTATCCGCCCCACGCGTAGTGGCGAGTTTCTTTGCTACTTTCTTTGCTCGGTCAAAGAAAGTAGTTAATCAACTAAAAAGTCATCGAAACGCCGAATCGAAGAGTCGCCCGCCGCTACGACGACAATCACCGGCTTGCGCCCGCCGCGCGAAATTTAAAGGGACATGGGACAACCTTAAGCCGTCCCTGTCCCCGAAGTCTCAATATTCCCTGATAATCGTGTACATAGCCCATTCAATCGGCGTGTCTTGCGGCGTCGCTCGACCTTTAAAGCCCTGCGAGTTCGTGAAGGTTACGTTTTCGGTGCCGCCGTCAAGCGCGAAAAAAACATATTCCAAAAATTGTGCGCCGCCGTATTGGTCAACCATTTTCAGCGTCGCGGAAGTGATAACCATGCGATGTTCGTTCGTGCGGCTTATCGTGTCCGTCATGACGAAGCACTCGTAACCCGTCGCGGGGGACATGCCGGCGTAAACTTCGGCAGCCTCCGCCTTGACGCCCGCGCAGATTATCAAGCCGACAATCGCCGCAAGGAAAAAATTTTTCATGGGACGGGCTCCTTACAAAGTCAGACGGCGCAACATTTCCTGATAAGCCTCTTCGACGCCGCCCAAATCTTGACGGAAGCGGTCTTTGTCGAGCTTTTCGTGCGTGACGATATCCCAGAAGCGGCAGTTATCGGGCGAAATTTCGTCGGCAAGAATGACTTCGCCGTAGTCGCCGCGCCCGAATTCCAACTTGAAGTCAATCAGGTCGACGTTCTTTGCCTTGAGCAGGTCACGCAGAATCGTATTGACGGAAAAGGCGATGTGCTCCATTTGATTGAGTTCGTCGATTTTCGCCAAGTCCAAAGCCATAATGTGATAGCGATTGAGCATGGGGTCGCCGAGTTCGTCGCTCTTGTAGTAGTATTCGACGACGGGGACGGTCAAGGGCGTGCCTTCCTCCTTGCCGAGCCGCTTAACGAGACTGCCCGCGATGATGTTGCGCACGACGACTTCAAGCTTAATCATGTCCAGCCGCTTGACGAGCATTTCGCGTTCGCCGATTTTTTCGATGAAGTGATTCTTAATGCCGCGATCTTTGAGCTGCTTGAAAAAGAATTCACTGAGCTTGTTGTTGATGACGCCTTTGCCTTCGATGATGCCGTGTTTCTCGCCGTTGAGCGCGGTGGCGTCGTCCTTGAAGTACACCAGCAACTCGCCGGGGTTGTCGGTCTCGAAGACGGTTTTCGCCTTGCCCTCGTAGAGAAGATTGCCCTTAATCATGATAAAACCTCCTTAAACTTCACAGTGCCAACGCGTCCAAGTCGTCGGGCACATGGATTTTCCCGCTGAAATATTTTTTGCCTTCCGCCCGATAAAGTTCCTTCCGCGCAGAAAGATTTTTGTCCTCGGTGTGATACAGCAACAGATTCTTGACGTGAAGGCTCTCGGCAAGCTCGCAGGCGTCTTTAACCGTCGAATGATTCTTGCTGTAAGGGTCGAAGATGTCGGCTTGCGAATGAAGACAAAAGGCCTCGTGCAAAAGCCATTCGGAATTTTCGGCGTAAGGCTTTCCGAATTCGTTGCAGGGCTCGTCTCCGCAACACGTCAACTTTTTTCCGCCGCCGATGTCCATTGAAAAGCCGAATTGCTTTGTCTTGGTCGAATGGATGTCAAAGAAGGTCGTCGCGCGCCCGATAACGCTCACAGCCTCTCCGTCGGCAACGGAAACGAAATGAAGTCGGTCGCCGATAAAGCGCGTCTCTTTCGGCTGAAGAAGTTTATCGGCAATGTCCTTAAGCTGTTGAAGAACTTCGGCGTGCCCGTAAATCTTGGCGGTGCCGGCCGCTTTAAAAGCGGCGGAACAGCGGACGCGCCTCAACGACACGACGATTAAGCCGACCGCCCGCGCCGATACGAAATGCTTGCCCATTTCTAGCCCGCTCATCGTTGCGTCGAAATAAAATCACAGTCCGAAGCGAGCGAAAATCATATCGACGTTGCGAAGGAACCAGTTGTAGTCGAAGCAGGCGGCAATTTCCTCCGCGCCCAGGTATTTCGTGATGTCGGGGTCGGCTGCCACGTTCGTTTTGAAGTCTTCGCCGTCAAGCCAACGTTTCATTGCGTTGCGTTGCACCCACTTGTAAGCGTCTTCGCGCAGGACGCCCTTGCCCACAATCTCAAGCATGAGCCGCTGACTGTAAATCAGCCCGCCCGTCCGATTCATATTATGCAACATTGCGTCGGGATAGACAAGCAACTTGTCAACGATATTGGTTATCTTGCGCGTGCAGTAGTCAACGTTAATCGTCGAGTCGGGAAGGATGACGCGTTCAACCGAGCTGTGCGAAATGTCGCGTTCGTGCCAAAGGGTGATGTCCTCCATTGCGGCGATTGCGTTGCCGCGCACGAGCCGAGCCATACCCGCCACGCGTTCGCAGTTTATCGGGTTGCGTTTGTGCGGCATGGCCGACGAGCCCTTTTGCCCCGGCGAAAAATATTCTTCAGCCTCGCGAATGTCGGTGCGTTGCAGGTTGCGAATCTCCGTCGCGATTTTCTCAAGCGTGCTTGCCACTATCGCCAAGGTCGTCATGTATTCGGCGTGACGGTCGCGCTGAATGATTTGCGTCGCCAAACGGACGGGCATCAAGCCGAGCTTTTGGCAAACGAGCTCCTCAATGCGCGGGTCGATGTTTGAATACGTGCCGACGGCTCCGCTAAGCTTGCCGACGCTGACGATTTTCTTTGCGTGTTCGACGCGCTCAATGTCGCGTTCAACCTCCGCGCTCCAAAGCAAAAGCTTAAGCCCGAACGTCATGGGCTCCGCGTGAATGCCGTGCGTCCTGCCTATGCAAGCCGTATGTTTGAATTCGACGGCGCGGCGGCGCAACACTTCGCGGAACTTGCGCAGGTCGTCGAGGATAATTTCCGCCGAGCGTTTCATCATCAAGCAAATCGCGGTGTCCTTCACGTCGCTTGAAGTCAAGCCCTTGTGAATGTATTTCGAGTCTTCGCCGACGTATTCGCCGACGCAAGTCAGAAAGGCGATGATGTCGTGGTGAGTGACCGATTCGATTTCGTGAATGCGTTCCAGGTTGAAGTTTGCCTTGGCGCGAATGTTTTGCGCGGCTTCGGCGGGGATTTCGCCGAGTTCTGCCATAGCGTCGCAGGCGGCCAGCTCCACGTCGAGAATCGTCTGCCATTCGTTTTCAATCGACCAGAGCTTACCCATTTCGGGCAAGGTGTAGCGTTTAATCATTGCTTAGCCTCCTATAAGTCCAGATAGTAATGCGTCGACAGTTCGATAAGTTCATCCGAAACGAGCGAATGGAAGCCCGCATACGACAGATTTTGAGCCTGCGCGGAAAAAGTGTAGTGCCCTACCGCCCAAGCCGCCACTTGCATGGTCTCAGATATTTTGGCGATATAAAGCGTGGTGCCCGTCGTCGTGTCGACGCGCCACTTCACGCCCGTCACGCCGCTTATGTCTTGAGGCTCTTCGCCGTCGGCGCGCTTGTAGGTCTTGACCGTCAAGGAAACAGTCGGCTCCCATCTGCGCCCGTAGCGAACTTCGGCAATGCCGTTGCTTGCGTAGAGCGCGGTTATTTCGTAGCCGGACTTGCGCGGCATGTAGAGCGGAATGAATTTGACGGCGCGAGCTACTTCGGTGAAATTGGCGTAGGCTGCCTGCTGATTCGGCAAGCTAACGGTTTCAGTTGCTTGCGGCGTGAAAGTCTGCGCGGGCGGAGGAGGTGGTTGAATCGGTTCGGGCGCGGGCGACTGTTCGATTACAGGTTCGGGCGTCGGTTGCTGTTCGATTATCGGTTCGGGCGCAGGCGGCGGTTCCGGTATCGGTTCGGGCGGCGGAGGCGGAGGCGCGGGTTCAGTCGGTGCATTCGGGTCTATGATGATGGTTTCGTCACGACTGCGCGAATCGTCGCGCGCGGTGCTTTCCTTGAGCTTGCGTTTATTTTCCTCTTCCTTTTCCTTGCGTGCCTGCTGAAGTTTCCTTTTGCGCTCTTTGATTTCCTTATCGGTTTCCTGCGTCCGTTCGGTAGAGATGCTTTCGGTGAGCGCGGGATTGATTTCGTTTAATTGTTCGTCGTCGCCTTCCTGTTCCGCAGCTATCAGCGCAAGTTCTTTGTCTTCCTCGGCAGCGTAGACGGCGCAAGGCAACTGAATCGCCGCCAAAAGCATAAGCAAGGCGATTTTCTTTCTGAACGTCAAACATATTCCTCCTATCGGCTTAAATCCTGCGAAAGGATTTCGTATTGCCGATTGACGCGGGCAGTCGAGCCGTTGCCGAGCCGCAAGTCAATCAAAAATTCCTTGAGCGCGTTGAAATTGAACTTGACGCTGTCCGAAGGAAGCGCGGGGAAAATTTCAGCCAAAACCTTTTCGGCGCGAGCGACTTCGGCAATGTATTCGTCAAGGTAGGCGGTCTTGCGCTTGTGAGGCAAGGTGTTGAATTTTTTTAGGACGGCGGGCACCTTGGCGACGGTTTGACTTATCGCGGAAAGTTTTTCGTCGAGCCGGCCTTGCGGCGTGCGCTTGCGAAGTTCCTGCCGAAATTGCGGCGTGACTTCCAACTCAAACAGTGCGACCGCCTCCGTCAATGGGAAAATCTGCGCGGCGTTCTTCAAAAACTCTTCGACCTTCCACGGCTGCGCGATGAAATAAATTCGCCCGTAATCTTTGACTGCCGACAAGACTTCGGGCGGCGGCGTTGACGGAAAGATAATCGTGTCGAATTTGTTTTCGGGCAGAAGGTAGCCTTCGCCCTCCGCGAAGATGAAATTCACCGACGGGATTTTTCCGAGCGGGCGCGTTTCCGACAGGCAATAAAGTTTGTTGGCGGGGTTGAATTGCGGCAAAAGTTCTGCAAGCGATTCGTCGAGCGGCGACCATTGCCCGACGCGCAGGACTGTATGAACTTGCGGCTTGCGCAGGAGGCGGGCAACGATTCGCAGATAGGTTACGAGTTCCGCCATTGTTTCGGGCGTCCGCTTGAAAATTCTGTTCGCCGCCGCGTTGACGATGTTTGTCAGCGGATATTCGGCGGTGCGCTGTTCCGTGAATTGGTGCGAATGGACGCGGCTCCTGTTCACTAACGGCGTGCGAACGTCCGCAAGCAATGTGCCGCGGTCTCCGTCCTGCAGAATGTATTTTCCGTCCGAATAGTTTATGTTGCTCAAGTAGCGTCGCCTCCGTAAAGCAAATAGTTCAGCCGAGCCACGATTTTGTTCATGTCGAACTGTTCGCGGGCGTAGGCGGCAGCGTGTTGGCCGCCGTCACGAAGCAATTTTTCATCGCGGCAGACTTCGCGCAAAATATTCGCCAAGGCGTCGACGTTGCCAATCGGAAAGACTCTGCCGCATTCGTTATCGTCAGTCATATCGCCCGCCGCGTCGAAGCTTGAACAAATCGTGAAGTTTCCGCTGAACAAAGCCTCCGCCACGACGTTGGGCGTGCCGCCCTCAAAGTTGGAAGTCAGGCAGAAAATTTTCGCGCGCTTGTATTCTTCCATGAGCGTGTTTTTGTCCGCTATCAGTCCCGTGAAAGTCACACGTTCGCGCAAATCGGGACGAGCCGCAAAAAATTTTTCAACGTAGGGCTTAAACGCCTCCTCAATGCCGCCGACCAGACGAACGCGCCAGCCGGGCAAATCGTTGGCAACTTTGGCGAACGCCTCAAGCAAAATGTGATTCTGCTTTTGAGTCGAGCCGATTCGTCCGACAGTCAAGATGACATTTTCCTTGCGCATATCGTCGAAGTTGACGCCGAAAAAATTGTACCAGCCGTTGCGAATCAGCTCCACGGGCACGCTCCACTTCACCGAAAGATATTTTTGCGCGGCGCGGCAACTTGCGGCGACAACGTCACATGAATGCAAAAAATTTTTGTAAGCGGGGTCTTCGTGCGGAAGCCTGTCCGCCCAATCGATATTCATGTCGGTGGCAAGGTAAATCTTTCCGTCGGGGCGGACGCTCCTATAGCGCGCAACCAGCGGAATATAATCGGGATACGCGCCGTAAAGTATCAGCAAGTCCATATCGCCCGCGTGTGAGTCAATGTAATTGATTCGAGCCTGCACGGTGTCTTCGGGCAAGAAGTCAAGCTCCAAGCCGCGCAGATATTGTTCAAGGTAAGGATAATCGGCGTCGAACTTTATGCCGACCATCACCGACTTGAAGCCGTGATTTTTTTGAAGCAGGTAAGGCACCAGCCCGCAATCTTTCATCAACTGTTGATTGTTCCAGCCGCCGCCGTTTACGGGGTCGCCGTTATGAGCTATGACGTAAGCTCCCCGCCTTCCGTTTTGCATTGTCATCACCTCGCGCCGATTATAACAGGCAACGCGGCAAGGGGCAAAGGGCAAGCCGCAAGTTTTTTCGGAGTCGCTTTGATTCTGCGCGGCTATTTTGTTAAAAATTTTTATCGCGCGTGTTATAATCACAGTGCCGAAAGAGTTAAAGAGTCTTCGACGGGAGAATGTCATGAATCAAATTGCACGAACAAAAACTTCGACGAGCGACAAGAAACGCTCTGTCATAACAAAGCTTTTAATCCCCGCGATTGTAATCACGTTCTTTGTCGGCATCGTGCTGGCGTATTACAACATGCTTTACAACGAGACGCGCAACGGCATCATCCGAAACGGACAATCAGCCGCCATTCAGTCGAAAAATTATTTGAGCGAATATCTTTCCACGAGCATCGACGCCATAAAGATAACCGCCTACACGACGGACGGCATGATTAAGAGTAAAAAGACGAACAAGGAAATTCTCGATTATCTGGTCGGACAGTCGACGGCGGTAACCAGCACAGTCTTTGAGAACACGACGGGGCTTTACGGCTACGTCAACGGCGAATATCTCGACGGAGCGGGTTGGGTTCCCGACGCGGGCTGGGTAGCGACGGAACGCCCGTGGTATGTAACGGCAATGGCAAGCGACGGCAACGTTACGCTCATTGACCCGTATCTCGACGCTCAAACAGGCGAAGTCATGATGACAATCGCCAAAAAACTTTCCGACGGCAAAAGCGTCGTGGCAATGGACATAAGCCTCGACAGAGTGCAGAAAATCACCGAAGAAGCCGTGAAGTCCGGGCAGTCCGATTACGAATTCATTTTGGACAGCCGCAACATGGTCGTGGCTCATTCCGACAGAAACGAAGTCGGCAAGAACTACGCCGCCGAACAAGACAGCTTTTGGGGCGTCGTCTTGAATAACGTCAAAGCCTCGGACGATAATTTCTTTGAGTTTGACTATGAAAAAATCCACTACATTGCCTTCGCCGAAAGGATTGAAAACGATTGGCGTTGCCTGTCCGTGAAGAACACGACGGAAATTTTTACGCCGCTGAAATTCCTTTTGGGCACCACCATTGCCGTCGTGATTGTCGTCGTGCTCATCCTGCTGTACATCCTCAACAAATCGAATCAACGCTACGATATGGCGCAGGAACTCAACGAACAACTTTCCTCGCTGTCGAATATCTATCTGTCCGTCTACGACATTGACATCATCGAAAACACTTTCAAGGAAATACAATCGACGCGCCCCATACTCGGCAAGCTGACCAAGGAAGACTTAAGCGGCGCAAGCTCCATGATTGAAGCGACCGTGCGGCAAATGACGGGCAAAGCATCTTTGGACGACGCGCTGAAATTCGTGAACCTCGACACTTTGAACGACCGCTTGAAAGATTCGGACACCGTGGCACTTGAATACCTGAACGTTGAGCAAAAGTGGCGCAGGGCTCGCTTTATCGCCTCGCAACGCCTGAAGAACGGCATCGTCTCCAATGTCCTTTGGCTTATCGAAGACATCGACAAGGAAAAGCAGGAACGCGACGCCCTTATCAATCTTTCCGAACGCGCCTTTGCCGCAAGCGAAGCAAAATCTTCCTTCCTGTCCAACATGTCTCACGAAATACGCACGCCCATAAACGCGATTCTCGGCATGAACGAAATTATCATCAGAGAATGCGGCGACGCGAACATCATATCCTACGCGGAAAGCATAAGGACGGCCGGCAACACGCTTTTGGGGATTATCAACGACATTCTGGACTTTTCAAAGATTGAGGCGGGCAAGATAGAAATTATCCCCGTCGAATACGATTTGTCGTCTCTGATTAACGACCTGGTCAACATGATTCAACACAAGGCCGACGACAAGGGGCTGGCGTTATCGCTTGAGTTCGATAAGGGCTTGCCGAAAATGCTTTACGGCGACGAAGTCCGCATTAAGCAAGTCATTACCAACATCCTGACAAACTCGGTGAAATATACCGAAAAGGGCATCGTGACGTTTTCAATCGGCTTTAAGCGCGTCGAGGCGGAGGCTGACAGCGTAATTCTCTTGGTTTCGGTCAAGGACACGGGCATCGGCATAAAGCCCGAAGACATGAAGAAACTTTTCGCGGAATTTGAACGCATTGAAGAGGATCGCAATCGCAACGTCGAAGGCACGGGGCTCGGCATGGCCATTACCAAAAATCTTTTGCACTTGATGAAAAGCAGCCTCAAGGTCGAAAGTATTTATGGCTTGGGGTCGAAGTTTTCATTCGAGCTGAAGCAGAAGGTCATCAAGTGGGAACCGCTGGGCGACTACGAGGCGTCGTACAAAGCTGGCTTGAAGGAACGGAAACGCTATCGGGAAAAGTTCACGGCTCCGACGGCGCGCGTCCTCATGGTCGACGACAATTCAATGAATCTTATGGTCTTCAAAAATCTGCTCAAGCAAACGCAAATCAAAATCGACACGGCAATCAGCGGCGACGAGGGGCTCCGTTTAACCCAAAGCAACAAGTACGACGTGATATTTTTGGATCACATGATGCCCGACAAGGACGGCATTGAAACGTTGCAGGAGTTGCGGGCGCAGGAACAAAATCCCAACTGCCGCACGGTTGCCGTCTGCCTGACTGCCAATGCCATATCGGGCGCGCGAGAAAAATACATTGCGGCGGGCTTCGACAACTACCTGACCAAGCCGATTAATCCCGACAAGCTGGAAGAAATGTTGCTGGAATATTTGCCGGCGGAAAAGGTTGAGGCGGCGTCCAAAGACGATGCCGACGTTGCGATTCAAGACGAGCCGCCGCAAGCGTTCAAATACTTGAATATCGCCATGGGCTTGCAATACAGCGACGGCGAGGATATGTTCCGAGAGGTCGTGGAAATGTTCTGCGGTCTCAAGGACGCCAACAAGGCGAAAATCCAAAAGGCTTTCGACGGCGGCGATTGGAAAAATTATACGATTTTCATTCATTCGTTGAAGTCAACCGCGCTTTCTGTCGGCGGCGAACAAGTCGGACAAATCGCCAAAAAACTTGAGGCGGCGGGCAAAGTCTTGCGAAACAATGACTCTTCGGAAAAGGACAAGCGCGACGCCGAAGCTTACATAAAATCGAATCACGCCGAGGCAATGAAACTTTACGACAAGCTTGTCGAAGAGGGTCAACGCTACCTTGAAGCGAATCAAAGCCCGTGAATCGGAGGGTGTGTCGATAAGTTGCCGACTTCGATTAATCTTAATTTTTATGATTAGGATCTACTTTCTTTGCTTGCCCAAAGAAAGTAGCAAAGAAAAGGCCCCTCGCAGGGGCGTTAAGCGAGTGACCGCAACTAACCATGACTGCACAGGAATCGAAACCGCAACCGCTCGTGCCCGCTTTGTTGCATCACGCAACAAGCCGCGGGCGGCCGCCCGTCCATGGGCGGCCTCTTTCCTTGCAACGTCACATTGTCCCGTCGAAAGGCGGAATTTTTTTTGTGAGGCTAGAAATGCGCAGCATTTCGTTCCGGCGCGGGGATAACCCCTCCTTTGTCGAAGAGCACGGCGCGCTATCTGTTCCGCCGCTTTCAAAGCGGCTTTTTGCGCTTTCAGGCGATAACTGCTATAATCAGTTCAAATCGTGAAGGAGGCTTTAACCATGAGCGAAAACCATCAGCTGTTCGGCGTGGAAGACTTGCGCGGCAAGCTTTCGGAGCGCGGCTACAAAATGACGCCGCAACGTCAAGAAATTCTGCGGATATTCGTCGAACACTCGGACTATCACCACATGAGCGCGGAGGACGTCTACGCTATCCTTCAAAAGCGGGAATCTGAAATCGGCTTGGCGACGGTTTATCGCGCCTTGGATTTGCTCTGCGAATTGGGCATTCTGGTTAAAGTCGAATTCGGCGACGGCTGCGCCCGCTACGAACTCAACACCGCCGACCCGAAAATTCATCACCACCACCATTTGATTTGCCTAAAATGCAAGAAGGTCATCGAGTTCGAAGACGATTTGCTTGACGATTTGGAGGCGACTATCGCGAAAAAATCCGGCTTCCAGATTTTGAATCACGAAGTAAAATTTTTCGGCTACTGCAAAGATTGTCGGGGGGAGGCATGACATTTTGGGCATCAAGATAAAAAACCTAACTCTCCTCGGCAAAAACGATTTCTCAAAGGTCGTCGGCGACGTGCTGCGCGCGCTGAAGGTTTCGACGACGGACGGCGCGGCTGACTTCGACGGCGTGGAAATTCTTAATGAAGTCGTCGGCAAGCGGGTTATCACGCGGCTGAAAGTCACGACGGACGGTTCGGCGAACTATCTGCGCAAAACTTCAACCTTGCGCGCCGATGAACGCTTCGGCTCTGAAGTCAATCGCCTCGTCAAAAAAAATCTGTACACGCTGCTGATTGACGAATGCGGGCTTGAGCCTGTGCCTTACGGGATTCTTCACGGCGTGCGCCCGACGAAAATCATTCAGCGGTGGATAAGCGAGGGCTTCGGCGTCACCAGCCAAGGCATAATCGACCGCGACAGGATTTTCCGCCGCATTTGCGACGACTTCCTTACCACGCGCGACAAGGCGTCTCTTTTGGCGGAGGTTGCGATTAGTCAGCTGCCGATTATCCGCGCAAGCGACGCGCAGACCGTCAGCGTTTACGTCGGCATTCCCTTCTGCAAAACGCGCTGCCTGTATTGTTCCTTCCCGTCGAACGTCCTGCCCGCCGAGGATAAGATTGTCGAGTTCATGACGGCTTTGACGCGCGATATCGAGGCGGCGGCGGGCGCGATTAATCGCTACGGCTTCAAGGTGCAGACGATTTACGTGGGCGGCGGCACGCCTACCGCTTTGCCCGAAAAATTTTTCGTCGAGCTGTTGGCCAAGGTTCGCGACAACTTTGCCTGCGCGGGCGTCGAAGAGTTCACGGTCGAATGCGGGCGACCCGACACGATAACCGCCGAGAAAATCGCCGCCATGAAAAATTTCGGCGTCACGCGAGTCAGTGTCAATCCCCAATCGATGCACCAACGGACGCTTGACAAAATCGGGCGTCAACACACCGTCGAGGATGTCACGCGGGCTTTCGACGCGCTTAGGGCGGCGAGCGACTTCAAAATCAACATGGATTTGATAGCGGGCTTGCCGGGCGAACAGCTTGCCGACTTCGCGGAGAGTTTGGACAAAATCCTTGCGCTTGCGCCCGATGACGTGACGATTCACGCCTTGGCGATTAAACGCGGCTCAAAGATTCAAATGCGGCTTGCCGACAAGTTGAACAGCTTGGAGGATTTCGATTTGCCGAGTGACGACGAAGTTCGCAAGATGGCCGAGCACGCCGAGAAAATTTTGCGCGCGGAAAAATTTTCGCCGTACTATCTTTATCGGCAAGGCTACAGCAGCGGTCAGATTGAAAATGTCGGCTGGTGTCGCAAAGGCGCGGAAGGCATTTACAACGTTCAGATAATGGGCGAGCGTCAAACGATATTGGGCGTGGGAGCGGCGGCGTCGACGAAGGTGCCCGACCCCGTCGACAAAAAGATTCAGACGGCGTTCAACGCGAAGGACTTGGCAACTTATCTGCGAGACGTTGAAAAATACATAGCGCGGCGCGAGGAAGTTTTGGCGATGGTTTACACGCCCGCCACGGCTGAAGTCGTCGAGCCCGCCACGGCTGAAGTCGTCGAGCCCGCCACGGCTGAAACCGTCGAGCCCGCCACGATTGAAACCGTCGAGCCCGCCACGGCTGAAACCGTCGAGCCCGCCACGATTGAAACCGTCGAGCCCGTCAAGACCGCTAAGCGCAAACACGGCAAGGCGAAGGCTGCTAAGCCCGTCAAAGCGACCGCAGACGAAGGAGGAGATTAACAAATGGCATACGTTACGCGGGACGAGATGCTTGAAGTTTTTCGAGACACGGAGGAATTTTGCAAGACCGACGAGAATTTAAAGCAGTCCATTCGCGATTCGATAAAGGGCACGGTTTTCTACGGCGCGAAGAATTATCCGCCGATACCTGCGCGGCGATTCAAAAAGACAGTCGTGTCGGTGGCGAAGCGGCGGACATTCGACGCGGCGATAGCCATGCAACGAAAGTACTTGGAGCTTAGGATAGCGGTGCACAATTTCGCCTCGGCGACGAATCCGGGCGGCGGCGTCAAATACGGTTCGCGGGCGCAGGAGGAGGCTCTTTGCCGCTGTTCGACGCTTTACCCCGTGCTAAACACCGACGCCAACTGGAAAAATTTTTATTCGGTCAATCGCGAGCGCAGAAACCCCCTCCACGACGACGCCTGCATTTATACGCCCGAAATTACCGTTTGCAAAAGCGATATCGACAAGCCGCAACGTTTGCCGCGCGATAAGTGGGATTTGGTCGACGTGATAACGATAGCCGCGCCGAACTTGCGCGAGCGTCCGAATAACATAAACAACCCCGGCAACGACATTCCCGTAAACATTTCCGACGACGAACTTTTTGCGCTTCACGAGAGCCGCCTCCGCCACATGTTCACGGTAGTGGCGCATCACGGCGCAGATATTTTCGTGACGGGCGCGTTCGGTTGCGGAGCCTTCCAAAACAATCCCGAAGTCGTCGCGCAGGCTTACAAGAAAATTCTTGCCGAGTTCGACGGCTGCTTCAAGGAAGTTGTCTTCGCCATCTACTGCCGCCCGCAAGAGACGATTAACTACGACATCTTCAAAGCGGTTTTGAAGACTAAAGCTTAGGAGGCGGCGCACATGAGGCAGTATATCGTTGACGCGTTCACTGAAAAAATTTTCGGCGGCAATCCTGCGGCGGTTTGCGTGCTTGAGGACTTTCCGCCCGAAACTTTAATGCAAAACATTGCCCGCGAAAATAATTTGTCGGAGACGGCATTTGTTGCCAAAAGTGGTGACAGTTATCGGCTGAGGTGGTTTACGCCCGCCGCCGAGGTAGATTTTTGCGGACACGCCACGCTTGCCACGGCTTACGTTATCTTGACGCTGCTTGAAAAGGATTTGCCCGCCGTCGCCTTCGAGACGTTGAGCGGCAGGTTTACGGTCGCGCGCAAGGGCAAAATGTTCGAGATGAACTTTCCCGCCTACAAGCCGACAAAAATCCCCGTGACCGCCGCGATGAGTGACGCCGTCGGCGCGAAGATTTTGGAGGCTTACCTTGCCCGCGATTTGCTTATGGTTTTGGAGTCGGCGGCGGCTGTCGAAAACCTTGCGCCCGATTTGAACAAACTTGCCAAACTGGACGGGCTGACTCAAGCTGTGACGGCTGTCGATAAAAATTTCGATTGCGTGTCGCGAGTGTTCGCGCCGAAGATAAGCGTGCCCGAAGACCCCGTGACGGGTTCGACGCATTGCCTTATCGCGCCGTATTGGTCGGAGCGGCTGGGCAAAACCAAACTTATCGCCCGTCAAGCGTCGGCGCGCGGCGGAGTGTTGCATTGCGAGGTTGCGGGCGCACGCGTCAAAATTTCGGGCAACGCGGTACTCTTCGCCGTCGCCGATTTGACAACGTAACGAAAACGTTGCAAAGGATGAAGCCGCCCATGGATGGGCGGCGCCGCGACTTCGACGCAGGATGCGTCGATAGCGGCACGAGCGGCCTCGGGTTGCGCGGACGTTGCGGCGGTGGTCAGTATCCGCCCCACGCGCAGTGGCGAGTTTCTTTGCTACTTTCTTTGCTCGGTCAAAGAAAGTAGATTCTAATCATTAAAGTTATCGAAACGCCGAGTCGCCGCCGTCAACTTAATTTACCAACACACCCTAGTTCCTAAGGAGGTATGACCATTGCTGACGAATGCGCCGAGAGGCACCAAAGACATTTTGCCGGAACAATCAGCGAATTGGATTCGGCTTGAAAATAAAATTCGGGAGCTGTGCAAGCTTTACGGCTACGAGGAAATTCGGACGCCGACCTTTGAGCACACGGAACTTTTCCTGCGCGGCATAGGCGAGGGCACCGATGTCGTCGATAAGGAAATGTACACCTTCAAAGACCGCGGCGACCGCTCGATAACGTTGCGCCCCGAAAATACCGCGTCGGTCGTGCGCGCTTACTTGCAGAACAAACTTTTCGCCAACGGCGGGCTCGTGAAGCTGTACTATATCGGCTCGATGTTCCGCTACGACAGACCGCAGGCAGGACGCTTGCGCGAGTTTCATCAGTTCGGAGTGGAGGCCTTGGGCGAAAAAAATCCCGCCGTCGACGCCGAAATCATTCTGTTGGCTTGGGAGTTCCTTAAAAGCCTTGGGCTCGAAGACTTGACGCTGAAGATTAACACCGTGGGCTGTCCCGCCTGCAGACCGATTTATCGGCGCAAGCTGACGGAATTTTTCACCGAAGAGATTGACGAACTTTGCGAGGATTGTCGGCGGCGGCTTGAGAAAAATCCATTGCGCATCCTCGACTGCAAGATTGACGGGCTGAAAGACTTCATGGACGACGCGCCGAAAATCGAAACGTGCTTGTGCGACGACTGCCGCGAACACTTCAACGGCGTCAAGAAACTTTTGACGGCGGCGGGCATTCCCTTCGCGATTGACAATCGGCTGGTGCGCGGGCTTGACTACTACACGAAGACCGCCTTTGAAATTCAATACGCGCCGTTGGGAGCGCAATCGGCGGTTGCGGGCGGCGGCCGCTACGACGGGCTAATTAAGGAAATCGGCGGCGACGATACCCCGGCTGTCGGCTTCGCGGCCGGCTTGGAGCGCATTTTGCTTGCCCTGGAGCTTCAAAACCTTTTGCCCGCGCAGGACAAAAAAATTTCCGCCTTCGTGGTGAGCGGCGGCTCGGCGGCTGAAATTTACGCCTTCAAGCTGTTGACTGACTTGCGGCGGAAAAATATCGCGGCGGCCATGGACTTCGGCGGAAAAAGCATGAAATCCCAAATGAAGGCGGCGGCGAAGTCGGGAGCGAAGTTCGCGCTTATCGTCGGCGAGGACGAGGTCGAAACTTCAACCGTCACCGTCAAAAATCTTGAGACCGCCGCGCAGGAAAAAATCCCCGTCGCCGAAGTCGACAAGCTTAATTTTGACACTTGAGGAGGAAATTTTTTGCTTAAGGAAGTTTTGATAGTCGAAGGCAAAAACGACGCGGCCGCCGTCAAAAAAGCAGTCGAGGCTGACTGCATAACGACAGGCGGCTTTCATTTTACGCGCAGGACGATTGAAAACATTGCGGCGGCTTACGCGCGGCGCGGGATAATCATTTTGACTGACCCCGATTCGGCGGGCGAGAACATCCGAAATTTTTTGTCGAAGAAGTTTCCGCAAGCCAAGCACGCCTACATTCCGCGCGACGAGGCTACGGCCAATGACGACGTGGGCATTGAGCAGGCTTCGCCCGAATCCATTCGCAAGGCGTTGAGCAAAGTGCGCACGCTTGAAATTAATCCGCGCGAAGAGTTCACGGCGGCTGAAATGGTTGCGCTGAAACTTTCGGGCGGCGCGGACAGTTCCCGTCTTCGCGACAAGGTCGGCGCGGCATTGGGCATCGGCTACGGCAACGTCAAAACTTTCGTCAAGCGGCTCAACAACTACGGCGTCACCCGCGAGGAATTCATGGAGGCTGTTGCTTTGGAAGCTGTCGGTTCCGACTCGGCGATTTGATAGCTTTAATGTTTAGAATCAGTGTTCATAAACGTTTAAGCAAAGTGTGAATATGAGAAATCTTAATCAAGGTCTCGGCAGAAGCAACCGTCAGCTCGTAGTCTTTGCTAAGTCGCCGAGAGTGATTGAGCCAAGAAAAAGTCCGCTCCACTATCCACCGTTTTGGCAATACTTGCCAGCCGTGCGGCTTTAACTTCTTACTTATCTCTACTTGCAAACCAAAATATTTGTGAGCTTCGTAAACGAAAGTCCCACGGTAACCGCCATCTCCGCATATCTTTTTCAACGTCGGATAGGCGAAAGTCGCCAAACCCGCTACCCAATATCCCATTTTTGTGTCGTGTAAATTCGCTTTGTGAATCACGACCGATAAAAGACAACCAGTCTCGTCGGTGACGATCTGACGTTTTACTCCTTTCGTTTTTTTCCCATGTCAAAAGCCTTTTGTTCGACGGCACCGGTCGTTTTCACGCTTTGGGAATCGATTAAAGCTTGGGTTGGATTTTCGCTCAAGCCTGCTCTTTGGCGCGTCAGCTTTACGAGGTGTTCGAGGATTTTGTCCCACAAACCGTTGAGCCGAGCGCGGCGATAAAAGCTGTGCACCGTGAAGACCGGCGGGAAATCGTGCGGCAAATTACGCCACTGACAGCCCGTTTTCACCAGATACAACACCGCATTGACCAATTCGCGCTTATCCCATTTGCGTTTTCGCATGTTGACGAACAAAGGCGAGATAACTTCCCATTGCTCGTCCGTTAAGTCTGTTTCGTATTTTTTTCTCATAGTACACTTACTATATCACTTTTTACCATTTATGAACACCTGTTCTTAGAATCTACTTTCTTTCAGCGAAGAAAGCAAGTAGCAAAGAAAGCAGCATCTCGGTTTCAATTCGCGGAGTGCGCGCATGTCCGCGCAAGGCGCCCGTCCATGCGCGCCCTCGTCCCCTGCAACGTTTTCCTTATCAATAGATTTTGGAGGCTTTGAACAATGTTACATCCGCTGATAGCTGACCCTCACGCGACGCGCCACATCCTGAAGCGTTTCAAGTTGCGGGCAGTCAAAGGGCTCGGACAAAATTTTTTAATCGATGCGGAAGTCGTTCGGCAAATCGTCGAGGCGGCCGACATCTGCGCGGGCGATGAGGTTTTGGAAATCGGCGCGGGCATAGGCACGTTGACGCAAGGCTTATTGGAGGCTGGCGCACACGTCACGGCGGTCGAAGTCGACAAGAAACTGCCTGCGGTGCTCAAGGAGACGTTGGCGGGCTACGAAAATTTTCGGCTCGTCGAAGGTGACATCCTCAAGGTCGACGTGGCGGAGCTGATGCCGCGCCCGTTCAAAGTGGCGGCGAATTTGCCCTACTACATCACGACGCAGATTTTGCTGACGCTCTTGGAAAAAAATTTGCCCGTAACAAAAATCGTGACGATGGTTCAGCGCGAAGTCGCCGAACGTATGACGGCCGCGCCCAGCTCGAAAATCTACGGGGCGTTGTCGGTGGCAGTCCAATTCCGCTCGGAGGCGCGAATCGTTTTCGACGTGCCGCCCGAAAGTTTCTTGCCGCCGCCCGAAGTGACAAGCTCGGTCGTGGTCTGCAACATTCGCAAGCCGCCCTTTGAAGTCGTCGACGAAAATTTTTTCACCAAGGTCGTGCGCGCGTCCTTCGCTCAACGGCGAAAGACTTTGGCGAACTCATTGGCGGCCTCGTTCGGGCGCGAAAAAGTTTCGGCGGCTTTGACGGCGGCTGGCTTTGACGGCTCAAGGCGCGCTGAAACTCTAAGCTTGACGGAATTCGCAAGGCTGGCGAATTTTTTGGCAAAAGGAGCGTGAACATTTTGGCGAAACGGAAGGAAGGAACAAGGAACAAGGAACAAGGAACAAGGGACAAGGTTAAAATTTCGGCGTGCTACATGGTTAGGGACGCCGCGCAGGATTTACGCCGCTCGTTGGAAAGTTTGAAGGGTCACGTCGACGAAATTATCGTCGTCGATACCGGCTCGACCGATTCAACCGTCGCCGTCGCAAAAAAGTTCGGCGCGAAGATTTTCAGCACGCCGTGGCAAGATGACTTCTCTGCGCCGCGCAACATTGCCTTGCGAGCCGCCAAGGGCGATTGGATTCTGTTCCTGGACGCCGACGAATTTTTTATCGACGACACCGCCCAAGACCTTCAAGCCGCCGTCAAACGCGCGCAAAGTCACGGCGTCCAAGGGCTCTTCGTCAAGCGAATCAACGTCGACGCGAACGACGGCAACAAGGTTATCAGCGTCGATTATTCGTTGCGGCTGTTCGAAAACGCGGCTGGGCTTCACTACGTCGGCAAGGTTCACGCAGACGTTTGCCTGGGCAAAGACATGCTGACTAACGTCGCCGCCTTGCCCGCCGATATGCTGACGCTTTGGCACACGGGCTATTCAAAGTCGATTATCAAAGCCAAGCTTGAGCGCAACCTGAAACTTTTGCTTGAGGAACTGCGCGAGACCGACAAGCCGCAACGCGTCTACGCCTACCTTGCCGACTGCTATTACGGTTTGGGCGATTGGACTGCCGCCGAGAAATACGCCCGCTTGCACGTCGACGCCATCCCCGGCTTTTCGACACGCCCGCTGAAAATTTTGATTGACATCCTGGAAAAAGATTCTTCGCGCGCCGACGAGTGCTTTGAGCTTTATCGGCGAGCGGTCAAGCTTTATCCCAAGGTGCCCGAATTTTCCGCCAAGCTTGCCGTGGCGTGGGCTGAACGCGGCGATTATCGGGCGGCGATAGCGGAAATGTGTTGGGCTCTGGTCAAGGCGGCGGCTTACGTCGACGAGTTGGCGAATTCCGACTTCGACGAGGCGGTTGCCAAGCGACTCATAAACGAATGGCTTTTGGAGGGCATGGGCTTATCCGAGCTAACTGACGCGCTGATTCACGCCGTGGAAGTTTCGGGCGATAAGGAAAAGATTTTGCTGACCGCCAAGAAAATTTTCGCGCTCAAGCCCGCCGAGCCCGCACCGCTTGAACGAGTGGCGTCCGTCTACGTCGATTTGAAAATGATTGACGCGGCGGAGGAAGTCGTCGCTTACATGGAAGAACATTTTCCGCCGTCGCCCTACCGTTTGCTTTTGCGAGGCAGAATTTTGTTCGCCCAAGACAATTGTCTTGACTGCATAGCGGTCGCCGAACGCGCTTTGACGCTTGAAGGAGCCGACACCGTCACGACGATGATTATCCACAATCTTTTGGGGCAAGCCTGTCGCGGCATTGGAGACGCTCAAAGCGCAGTCAATCACTACGAGCGCAATGCCAAGCTTGACCTTTCCGCGCTGAAGGATTCGCCGCAATTCGCGCAGGCGCAACGCATTCGTCGAGAGGAGTACAGCAATTATCTTTTCAACCTGCACAACGTCAACGTCACGCGCGAAAAGCTTTTCGAGGAGACGCGCGGCTTTAACCGACTGCTTGAGCACATTCCGCGCCGCACGCACGACAAGGCAACTCATTCCCGTCATGAAAAGATTCGCGTGGGCTACATATCGCCCGACATTCGTTTTCACGTCGTGGCGTTTTTCAGCGCGCATTTCTTCAAAAGCTGCGACAAGACGCGCTTTGAGGTCTTCATCTACGCCAACAACGTCAATGACGGCATAACCGCGCAATTCGCCGCCGCTGTCGACGGCTTCCGCAACATTTCGGGCATCGACGCAAGGGACGTTGCCGCGCAGATTTTTCAAGACGAGATTGACATTTTGGTTGACTTGGCTGGGCATTCGGCGAGCAATTCGCTGGAGGTCATGGCTTACAAGCCCGCGCCCGTTCAGATTAGCGGCATTGGCTATTTCGATTCGACGGGCGTCGAGGCGATTGATTATTTCATTGCCGACAAGTTCACCGACCCCGAAGGCTTGAACGAAAACTTTTTCACCGAAAAAATTTTGCGGCTTCAACACAGTCACTTTTGCTACGTTTGGCACGAGTTGCAGTCTGCACCGACGCCCGCGCCCTGCACCAAGGCGGGTTACGTGACGTTCGCGAGCTTCAACAACTTCGCCAAGGTTACCGACGAGATGTTGAGGCTTTGGGCTGAAATTTTGGACGGCGTCCCCGATTCGCGACTTTACCTTAAGAATGCCGCCTTCAGGGAAAATTGCGGGCTTGCGCTTGCCAAGGAGCGAATGACGGCGGCGGGCATCGACATCGAGCGCGTGACGTTCGAGGCGTTCGCGACCGACTACGTCAAGTGCTACGAGCGGGCTGACATCGCGCTGGACACCTTCCCTTATCCCGGCGGCGGCACCACTTGCGACGCGCTGTATATGGGCGTTCCCGTCATCACTTTGGCGGGCGAGCGGCATAATTCGCGCTTCGGCTATTCCTTGCTTGCCAACATGGGTCTTGAGGAATTGTGCGCGTTCAGCGAGGCGGAATACGTTCAAAAGGCGATTGCGCTTGCCCAAGACCGTGAACGGCTTCGCGAATATCATTTGACGATTCGGCGGCGGATGGAGCTTTCGCCCGTCATGAACGACGCGATTTATATGGGCGAGCTTGAGCAGGCTTACGAGAAAATTTTTGGCGCGTGGCTTGCAGATGAGCCGTTGCCCGACTTTCCGCAGGAGCCCGCGCCCGTCACGAGCGAACTTGCCGAGGAATATTATCGGCGGGCGTTGAGCTACCTTCCTTTGGAGGGCGAACACGGCGAGAGCCGCTTTAATCGCGTTGACTTCAAGCGGACGCTGTATTTTGCCGAGCTTGCCGCGCAGATTAGGCAAGACGCGAAACTTTTGCTGACGATAGCTGACCGCCGCTACATGTTGAACGACAACGTCGGGGCATACGCCGCCATGCGAGAGGCCGTCGAACATTTCGGCGCGGACGACTCAAATTTTTTCAAGGCGGAGTGTTTTTCCAAGCTTGCCCGATACGCGCAGGACAATCGGCAACACGTCGAGGCGATAAAAAATTTCGAGCGGGCATTCGAGCTTGCCGAGACCGAAAAGCAACAGCTTGAGGCTTACGAGTCGATTTTGTTGGCGTTGCACTTCACGGACGTTTCGAGCGAGGAAATGGCGGCGGCGCACTTCGATTGTCAAAAATTCTTCGAGGACGTCAAGCCGTTCAAGACTTATCGCAAGCAGCGCGGCAGAATCAAAATCGGATACATTTCGGGCGATTTTCGCAAGCACGCGGCGTTCGCGGTGATGTTCGGGCTTATCGTCTGTCACGACAGGAAAAAGTTTGAAGTCACGTGCTACAGCCGCAATCCCGTCGACGACGAGTATACCGAGCTTTACAGGCGAGCCATCGAGCATTTCGTTGACGTGAGCGCGTTGACTGCCGCCGAGCTTGCCAAAAGGATTCACGACGACGCGATTGACATTGCGATTGACTTGGCGGGGCACACGGATTATAACGGCCTGCCGGCGTTGGCATATCGGCCTGCGCCCGTGCAAATCGGTGGCGTGTACATGTCGACGACGGGTCTCAAGCAGATTGACTACTTCATAACCGACGAGCGGCTTGACCCGCCCAATTGCAACCGCGAGGCGCATTTCAGCGAAAAACTTTTGTACATGCCCGCGCAGTTCAGCTACGCGCAAAAAAAAGACGCACCCGTTCCGAGCGGCGCGCCTTGTATCAAAAACGGTTATGTGACGTTCGGCACGCTTTGCCGCTACAGCAAGATGAGCGACGAGATGCTTGCCGTGTGGACGGAGATTCTTCGGCGCGTCCCGACCGCCAGGCTTTTGCTTAGGGCGCAGGAGTTCATCAGCGACCGAGCGCAAGACGAGCTTTACGCCGTCATGAAGGCTTTGGGCTGCGATATGGAGCGCGTGACTTTCCGACCTGCCGTGGCGGATTATTTCGGCGCAATCGGGCAGTTGGACATTTGCCTTGACAGCTATCCTTACGTCGGCGGCGCGACGACCTTGGACGCGTTGTTTATGGGCGTGCCCGTCGTTAGTCTTTACGGCGAGCGGCATTCGACGCGTTTCGGCTTGAGCATTCTTCACAGCGTCGGGCTTGAGGAATTGGCGGTTGACAGCGTCGACGCGTATGTTCAAACAGCCGTGGCGTTGGCCAATGACTTTGAGACGTTGGACGCGTTGCACAAGGGCTTGCGGCAGATGTTCACGCAATCGGACGCGCTTGACCCGCTGAAATATTGTCGACGGCTTGAGGCGAAGCTTGAAAGGATATTGGAGGCGAAGGCGTCATGAAGACTTTGATTAACGGGCGGCTGATTGTTCCCGACGAGTGCGGCGACTTTAAAATCTGCGCGGGAGCCATCAACTTCGACGAGAAGATAATTTCAATCGGCGAGCCTGCGGACGGCGCGGAGGTTATCGACGCGGCGGGAGCTTACGTTTCGCCGGGATTCATCAACGTTCACTTTCACGGGGCGGCGGGCGTCGACGCAATGGACGAAGACCTTGATGCTCTGCAACGACTTGCCGACTTCCTGCCTTCGACGGGCGTCACGAGCTTTTTGCCCACGACTATGACTTTGCCGATTGAAAAAATTCACGGCGCGCTTGAGCGAATCCGCGCAGGGAAAAATTTTAATCACGGCGCAAAAATTTTGGGCGCACACGTCGAAAGCCCGTTCATCAGCAAAAAATATTGCGGCGCGCAGGATACGGCTTACATCATCCCCGCCGACTTCGCGCTGATTGAAAACTTCGCCGACGTGATAAAAATCATCACGGTTGCGCCCGAAGAGACGGGGCTTGGCTTTATCGAGCGTTGCTTAGCGGTGGGCATTATCGTTTCAATCGGACACAGCGCGGCGACTTACGAGGAGGCAATGGCGGCGATTGAGCGCGGGGCGAGCCGCATAACGCACCTGTTCAACGCGCAAAGTCCTTTCCACCACCGCAAGGCGGGCGTCGTGGGGGCGGCGTTCGATTCGGACGCCAACGTCGAGCTGATAGCCGACAACGTTCATGTCAGCCCCGTCGCGCAGAGGATTGTTGCGAAAGTCAAGCCGCGCCGTCAAATCATTCTGATAACCGATTCAATGCGAGCTTGCGGTTTAGGGGACGGCATCAGCGAACTTGGCGGGCAGAAAGTTTTCGTCAAGGGTAGCCTTGCCACGCTGGAGGACGGGACGATTGCGGGAAGCGTCGCCAAAATGAATGACGTCCTGCGAAATTTTTGTGCGAACACGCGGCTTGACGTGGCAGCGGGCGTCGAGTTGGCAACTAAAAACCCCGCCGTCGAGCTGAACATTTACGACGAGCGGGGCAGTCTTGAGGTCGGCAAGGCGGCTGATATCACCGTCTTCGACGACGCCTTCAACATAAAAAAAACTTTTGTCAACGGTTCGCTTTGAGGGCGTTGATTCGGCGCGTAATATTTGGCCGCCCATGGACGGGCGGCCGCCGCAACAGAAAGCCGGACGCTTTCTTTGCGGCACAGTCGGCTTCGGGCAGCGCGGACACTTCGTAGACGTTTGCTTAACGCCCCTGCGAGGGGTCTTTTCTTTTTGCTACTTTTTCTTTGGACACGCAAAGAAAAAGTAGATTCTAAACATTAAATTTATCAAAACGCCGAATCGAAGCCGACAACTTACCAACAGACCCTAAATCAAAAGTTCGTCGACGAGCGTAACAATTTCTTCGTGAATGTCCATCGTGCTCCGAGCGAAACTGCCCGCCGCGCAGTGGACGACGCGCCAGCCGTATTTGTGGGCAAGTTCCTTGTACATGTTGTAGGTTTTGTTTTGAAAGGCGGCATCTGCTTCGTGAATGTCTTCACGCCCGCGCTCCCGACGCAGGACGGCGCAAATTTCGGGCGGCATGTCCAAGAAAATCGTCAAGTTCGGTCGCGGCAAGCCGTAATGCTTGTACTCCAAATCGTCGAGCCACGCCAAAAATTTTATGCGTTCCGTTTCGTTATCGAGTTTCGCGGCTTGATAGGCCATGTTCGAGCCGACATAGCGGTCGCTCAAGACGAGCCCGCCGCGCTGATAAAAATCTTTCCAGTCGAAAAAGTTAGCGAATCTGTCGACGGCGTAGAACGTCGCCGCCGCGTAGGGGTTGACAGCCTCCGCCGTGCCGCCGAAGTCGCCGCGCAGATACATCTTAATAAGCGCGGAAGACTCCGACTCGTAATTGGGAAAGCTCACGCGCCTCACATTGACGCCGACGTCGCGCAGGCGTTCAAAGAGTTTGCGTGTCTGCGTTGCTTTGCCTGAGCCGTCCGAGCCTTCTATTACGACCAACTTCCCCATACCGTACACCCCCTGAAAATTTTTGCTATAAAAGTAAATGTGCTTATTAGACAGGCCGCGCATATTTCCTGCAACCCGCTTTAAAAGCGGGGGAACAGCAAGCGCGCCGTGCCGCTCAGGATTCAAAGGTTTGTCGCCGCGCCGAAACGCAACTTAAAAACGGACGCGCCTTTTGGGCACGCCCGCTTTTTTTATCGGAGCCGTCAACGAATTACTTCAAGAAGACGACCGCGCAGTTTTCGAGGAATTTGTCAATTTGGTTGGCGGAAAGGATTTTATCGGCATCCGCCACGCTGACGACGGGATTGGCGTTGATATCGTCGAGACGAGTCGCTTTGACGACGATAGGATTGTTACCAGCGCGGTCGCGGCTGATTTGGTCGTAAGCGTCGCCCGCGTAGCTTGCCATGCCGTTGACGATGATTTTGTCGTAGTCAAGATTTTTGTGGCCGTAAATTGCTTGTCCGTTGGCATTTTTAATGACGGGGCTCATAACGGGGTTGAGGTTCATGCCGCGGCAGTCGATAACCAAGCCCGTGTAATTGGCACCCGACTTTGCAACTTTGGTGGTCGGCGCGGGGAAGGCAACTTTGGGCTCGTCCTTGAAGGGCAGATAAGCCACTTCAGCCACGGAGCCTTTGCCGCCGTAAAGATTCATTTCCATGATGACTGTGCAGGTGTCGTCGGTCGGGTCGTATTGCGGAGAGCCAATTTCCTTGGCGTTGCGGATAATTCCTTGCGCCGAAGTCTTGACTTGGTAGGTGTCAATCTCGTAATCGGTCATGGACGCGTTGGTTTCGACTTGAACGCCGATATACTCAACCAATTTGGCTTGAGCGTCCATCCTTGCCGCCTTCGACGCCGTCAAGCGGAATTTGCCGGGATTGTCTTTGTACGCGCCCTTGCCGACGCCTTGACCCGTCACACGCACGACGCCCGCCATAAAGTCAACTTCGACACCGTCAAGGTCTTGCGCGAACGTCACCGCCAACATCGTCAGCATAACCGCTGCCGCCGCCAAGCACGTCGCCAATCTTTTGAAACTCACGTTAAACGCCTCCTCCTGATGACAGAAAGTGATTAATCGAACGTTTGAATTTTAATTGAACTTCAAAACGGTGTCAACGCGTTCAGCCGTCGTAGCCGAGTGCCTTTGCCTTGTTGAAGTCTTCCTGCGCGGCGGCGAAGTTGCCCGTCAGCTGATAGCACGTGCCGCGTATCATATACGACAAGTCGAGCTTCGGGTCGAGTTCGATAGCCTTGTTTGCGTCTTGGAAGGCCGCTTCGATATCGCGAGCCATAAGGTACATGGCGGCGCGGTTGTTGTAGGCAAGGGCAAGCGTCGGGTCGCATTCGATGGCACGGTTGATGTCCTCCATTGCCTGTTCGTAGTTGTTGAGGTTGCCGAAGGCCGCGCCGCGATTGTTGTACGCCATTGCGTAATTCGGGTCGAGCTTTATGGCTTGCGTGCAGTCGGCAACGGTCTTGTCGAAATTCTTCAGCACGCCGTAAGCACCGCCGCGCCCGCAATAAGCCCGCGCCGTCGGCTGAAGGGCAATCGATTCGTCGCAGAGTTTAATCGCCTCGGTGTAGTTGCGGTTGTAGAAATTTTTCTGCGCCTCCTCCAGCTTCCTGTTCGCCAAGAAGGTATCGTCCTCGGCTGCTATTTCGCGGCTTACGGCTTCACGTTCGCGCTTGCCGCTAAGTTTGCCGTCGACCGTCAGCCGTTTGATTTGCTCTTTGAGTTTGTTAATCGTCGCGTCCTGTTCGTCGACCGCTTGACGCAATTCCTTATTCTGAATGACGATCATCGAACGTTCCCGCGCAGATTTTTCAAGCCACTTGCCCACGTCGTCGGTCTCGATATTCGCCTTGACCGTCGCGCGAATGACGAAGCCGTTGACGTCGGGCAGGCTGTCCGTGGTGTACTTGACATCGACGACGCTCATAATCCCGCACGTGATTGAAATGACTTCGTCGTCGACCAGCTCGAAGTTGTTCGTCTTTGAGTAGCCGCTTATGAAGACGCCCGCCTGCTCTTGAGCATTGCGCTCCGCCTTTTGACGAGCGCGCTGCTTGGCTATGTCAATCGTTTCGAATTCGCTCATGACGTATTCGTCGGTGCCCGTGTAGGTTTTGACTTCGGCGGAGGCATTCGACGCGATAAGCAAGCCCGTCGCCAGCGCGATTAAAAATTTTTTCATGACGTCGCCTCCTTAGGGGTTGTCGGCAAATGGGATTTGTCGGCTTCGATTCGTCGTATCGATTGAATTTTATTTTGATTAACTACTTTCTTTTGCGCACCCAAAAGAAAGTAGCAAAGAAAAAGGTGCCTCGCAGGGGCGAAGGGTCGTGACCCGCGCTGTCCGATATTTTCAGCGTGCTCGCGCCGACGGTTTTTGCGTCACGCAAAAGCGTCGGCGACGGCCGCCCGTCCTTGGGCGGCCTTTAAATACGGGTCGATTTTAGAACAGGTGTTCATAAATGGTAAAAAGTGATATAGTAAGTGTATTATGAGAAAAAAATACGAAACAGACTTAACGGACGAGCAATGGGAAGTTATTGCGCCTTTGTTCGTCAACATGCGAAAACGCAAATGGGATAAACGCGAATTGGTCAATGCGGTGTTGTATCTGGTGAAAACGGGCTGTCAGTGGCGCAATTTGCCGCACGATTTCCCGCCGGTCTTCACGGTGCACAGCTTTTATCGCCGCGCTCGGCTCAACGGTTTGTGGGACAAAATCCTCGAACACCTCGTAAAGCTGACGCGCCAAAGAGCAGGCTTGAGCGAAAATCCAACCTAAGCTTTAATCGATTTCCAAAGCGTGAAAACGACAGGAGCCGTCGACCAAAAAGGTTTTGACATGGGAAAA